>NZ_JTJP01000054.1:0-13588 GCF_001678575.1 Gallibacterium genomosp. 1 | reverse complement strand
AAAAATTTTGAATTAAATTGTACATATAAGGTTATTAGTGTTTTCGAACAAGTGGTTAATTTGAAAAAAGGTAATAAAATTTATGCCATAATGAATCAAAAAATAAAGCCCGCACCTTATAGTTTAATATTAGAGAATGAATTATTCTTATCTATAAAAAATAATATTTCTAACACGCTTTTTATTCCTTATTTTTCTGTAGAAGAATTTGATTGTACGCTATTTCCTCAAAATAACCTATTAACAGCAAAAAACATCTCAACTTTTTTAGAGGAAATTATAAGACCTCAAGATATGTTTGAAGTTGTTTTTCAACAAAGAAGAAAAACTGCAAAACTCAAAGAAATGTTGGGATTAGGGCGAGGACTTACGCCCAGTGGAGATGATTATATTGTTGGCTATATGGCAGCATATTATGCTGAAAATAAAGGAATTTTTAAGCCATTTGAAGAAATAGCAATCTTAGCTAAATATTGTACAAATGAGATTAGTGCAAATTATATTGAAAATGCTAGCCGTAGATTATTTAAACAGGAGATTTTAGACTTAATGAGAGAAATAGAAAATAGAGAGTATATTAATAATATGATGAGTTTTGGTTCCTCTTCCGGTATTGATCTATTATATGGTATTTTTGATTATATTAATAACAGAGATCTTTTTCATAAAATATAAAAGGTTTCATTACGAAACCTTTTGATTATTATATTTTAGAATATTTTGTGAGTAACAAATAACATAGTGAAGCCATCAAAATAGAATCAATAGATGGAATAAAAGTTAATGTAAAAAAGCCTTTTACGGTGAGAAACCCTATTAGGGATCCAATAAGCCAAGCAAAAAATGCAGGATATTTAACTTTCGCTTCGTTTTTAATACTATTCTCATCATAGCCCATTTTCCTATTTATAAAGTAGTCTGTAATATAAATTCCACAAATAGGAGGCGTTGTTATACCAAGAAATAATAAAAATGGAATAAATAAAGCCATTATATCTATACTACCAATCAATGCGGTAATGATACCTAATACAATTGTAATTTTCCATTTTTTCAACTGAGGGAACAGTGTAGAAAAAACTAATGTTCCTTGAAACATATTCCCAGCATTTCCTGTTATGCAAGCAAATATAAGTACAATATAAGCTGGTAATAAACTACCAATAATTAGCATTGCATCAAGTAATGTATTTTTTCCTGTTAATGAACTTGGTGTTGCACCAATGATAAAAAGGAAAGGATAAGCAATACTAAAGGTTAAAATACCAGCAGTAATAGCTTGTTTTTTATTTTGCGTAAAACTACCAAAATCAACAGAAGTAGTAACTAAAACAATAATTGTTCCTACAACAGAAGAAATTGCTGCACCAATATTCATTGTGTGTAGTGCTGTATTTATAGAAAACTTGCTTTTTAAAGTATGATATAGAATAAAAAACATTAGCATAGCTATAATTGGAACAGCCCATTGAGCAACTTTGCTAAGAAAATCAAAACCAAATGTAGTTGCACTTACGAAAATTAAACAACCAAACACAACAATTATAGGTAAAGGAACATATAAATTAAATTGAGTAAATAGAAAATCTTGTACGGTATGTCCAAACATATTAGCCGTAACAATAATCCAACCTAATAAACTGATTGCCATTAACATATTGATCGCAGTCGCACCTTGAGAACCGAAAGTAAATTTAATAATTCCGTAAGTGGGCAAGCGAGCTTTAACACCTATTGACATATTGATTATTGCGAGCAATGTTAATATTGAACTTCCTACAATAATAGCAAATAGCATTTTAGAAAAAGGGAGTTGGCTCCCTAGACTTGAAGAAGCTAATAATACAGGCGTAATTAGAATTCCCAGCAAAATCATTGAGATTTGAATAGCTGAGGCATAAGATGTGGGATTAGAACACTTTTTGTTAGCCATTGTGTTTCTCCTTATGTTGATTCTGATAATAACGCCAACCTCCCATATGGCTAATCTCGATTTGTCCTTGGGTAAGCCAATTCTCACCTAAAACACCTAATACTTGATCCCCATTAGCTAAGTGTACTTTGCCTATGGTTAATCCGTTTGGCTCATTTAATAGAATAGTAGCAAGTGCGGTTGGATTTATTGCCCAAATTTCAAGCTCAACAGCATAAGCTTTTTGAGTTGTTCTTTGCATTGCTGGATGAATATCGTTGATTGACCATAAACGATAGTATTCATCAGTTTTATCTTCACGTATAAATTGAGCTCCAACATTAAGTAAATTATGATTAAGCTCTAACCCTCGCATTAATGTTCCATTTACTGCAAATAAAATTTGTTCACACATTTTGACCTCCTTATTCACTATAAGTAGAGTAGTTTTGATAAAACGCATTTAAAGCTTGGGTGAAACATTGCATTGGTGCAGTTGTAATTCCAGCACCGATTTGCCCTATACCTGCCAATTTGTGTGCAATGCCTGTATTTATAATAGGTAGAATTCCCGTATCTACCACTTTTCGAATGTCAATACCTGCTGCGGTTGGTATGAAGTTTAATGTTGGTAAGGTAAATGCGGGATTTTGCCCTAAGCTAATGCTTTGCATCATCACACTATTATTAAGTGCATCATTTGTGCTTCCTCCTACAAATTTGACAATAGCTGGGGAGGATGCCATTGCAAAGCCTCCTACGCCTGCAGTTTCGGTTATTGCACTATCACCAAGATCTGCGGCAGCATCGTTTATATCAAAATTAGGGAAAAATAATCCATTGACTGAATTTGCTGGAGCTTGAAACCATTGTCCCTTCATTGATGAAATTTGGATACCAAAATTAACACCATTTCTTGCCATTACGGTTACCATTGTGCTGTGAGGTATGCCTTCTGCTGCTACCAACATTGTTTTACAAGCTGCCATTGATAAGTTGAGGAAAAAATGATCATTATTAGTGATAAATTGGATAGTACGTTCAATGTGTTCTAAAGGTTGGTTAATTTTAAGTAAGAACGGTAGGATTTTTTTAAGAAATAATCCTGTTGCTGCAGCATTACGATTATGAACTTCATCCCCCATATGTAAAGCTTGTGCCATTATAGGTTTCAACTCAATGGGACCACTTAACTTAAGTGTGGCAGATAATGTTTCGGCAAGTTCCGTTTTCATCCAGTTTAATCGTGTTATCACGTCTGGATTATTAGCACCAAAACGTAATACTTTACCCAATCCCTCATTAAAATTACTAAAACAGCGGTGATGATTATGTGCCATATCCTCGATAACCCATACAGGCATAGAAGGACTAATAATTCCTGCCATTGGGGCAACTGCGTCATAGTGATGGCAAGGTTCAAAAACAATTTCTCCTTGTTCAATCAGTGATTTAGCAGCTTCTTTTGTGTTAGCCCATCCCTCAAATAAAATCGCTCCGATAATTGCACCTTGCATTGGACCACACATCGCATTCCATTGTATAGGGGGACCTGCATGGAGGATACGCTTTTTCTCTATTAACTGCGGAATTGCTTTTCCCGCTGGTAAAATATCGACTAAAACAGGCTGTGAAGCTAAATAACGAGAGAGTGCAATTTGATTGGCTTGATTGATTTTTGAGCAATTAATCAACGTTGCTAAAGTTAATCCAGCTTGCTTATCTCCCTGAGCTGGAGGTTGCCAATGTAAGTGCTGAACTGTTCCCCCAGCTTGCTGAATATTTTGTGCAAAGTTTTCTAATCCAATATTAATGATTGAAAGAGGCTGCTGAAAAAGATTATTCATTGATATTTCTCCTTTGCAAGATTTCTAATGCCATATAAGCAGATTCTGCATTATTGTTTGCAATAAGCACGCCCATATCTTGTAATTGTTTTTGGATCAAGAATTTATCTTGGACATCTTGAGCTGTACCACAAATATGAGCAATGAGATAAGGTGGTGAGTTCTGTTGCCGAATTTTTTGAAGAATAGGTAGTAATGTTTCCATTGGATTCAGATTTGAGCCATAGCCTAAAATGAGATCAAAAAGGAGTACCGCGACTTCGGGATCCATACCTTCTTGTAAAAGGCGTTGATTGCGTAATGTTGGATCAATCATTGGATGAGGTTTTCCTTGAGTAAAGAAATCATCACCAAGATCTAATAATGTATGTTGTGTACTTCTATTTATCTCTTTCAACATCGTTGCTTCATCAATAGGTGTATTGGAATACAAAGGTAACCCAGCTTTATGCAGAATTTGTTGAGCTTCAAAACAAAATGTACCGCCAGAGAAAACACCACGTAAATATTTTTGCTCTCTTTTTAAGGAATATTGATACGTTGGAAAACTAGGTGGGATATAAGAGGGAATACGTTGTTTTCTTAACAAAGCAACCGCAACTTCTGCTGTATGTGCTAGGGTTTCAGCATAATAAAGATTACTCCCGCTATTAGCATCAGGGCTTTGTCCTAAGAAATGGATCACAACAGGCTTGTTTATCTGTTCTGCTTGTTTTTTTATTACATTTGCAATATCTGATGCAGGTGGTTTAGAGATCAATACTATGACTTCTGTATAGCTATCCCGTGCTAATAAGTTCATTGCATATTGCATCGAAAGTCCACCAATTTCTTGGTGCAAATCTTGCCCTCCTGTACCTATTGCTTGAGATATTCCTTCGCCAAGTTTATCAATACCACAGGTGACTTCTTGTAGCCCAGTGCCTGAGGCAGCAACAATACCAATATGACCTTTACGAACAATATTGGCAAAACCTAGCGGGATGCCATTGATTATTGCTGTACCACAATCTGGTCCCATAACCAATCTGTCTTTTTGTTGTGCAAGCCTTTTTATCTGTTTTTCTTCTTGAAGAGAAACATTATCGCTAAAAAGCATAACGTTTAATCCAGTATTGAGGGCTTTAATCGCTTCAGCTGCAGCATATTCACCGGGTACAGAAATAAGTGCTAAATTAAGTGCGGTGTTTTTTTCCACCGCATTTGACAGGCTTACTATTTGTGTCTTTTCACTATTTGTCGTTGTTTGTTCTGAGCAAGAAAAAAATGATTGTTTTGCAAAATTAATTGCTTTTTCACATTCCTCTTTCCTTCCTTTCACTGCGATGATCAAGTCATTGGGCTTTGCATTAATTGGTGGAAATTCAGCTTCTAATAAACGGGCCAAATTTGCGGGTGTCCCCATTACTACTGAAGCTTGCGTAATTCCTTCTATTTGTAAAAGTTTGGCAGAAATTTGCATTAAAGAAACGGAATCTTGGTAAAGATTTGGTAATATTGAATATTGGATAGCCATCTTTTCACCTATGACATTAATGCGTTGATAATCTCTGTTGATGTTGAAACCCAACCGAAAATAGCCCCTTGTGCTTTGATCATTTTCAGTGCATATTCTTGAAACTCAGGGAAATATGAGCCAACACAATCTTCAGGAATAATACATTCATAACCGCGATCATTTGCTTCGCGAACCGTCGTGTTTACGCAAACTTCGGTGGTTACTCCACAGACAATAAGTGTTTTAATTCCACGATTTTGTAAGATTATGTGTAGATCGGTTTGATAAAATGCACCTTTCCCTGGTTTATCTATGATCGGCTCTCCTGCAATAGGATAGAGTTCAGGAATAATATCGTGTCCTTCTTCTCCACGAATAAGAATACGCCCTTTTGGTCCACATTCGCCAATAAAGGTTTTCCCGCCCCGTGTTAATTTTGCTGGAGGACAATCACTTAAATCAGCACGATGCCCTTCACGAGTGTGGAGAATAAATATCCCAGCTTGACGAGCGGCAGATAACATCCTTTTACAAGGTTGAATTGCTGAACGAACGAGATTGACATCATTACCTAAGGCTTCTCCAAATCCACCTGGCTCAACAAAATCGCGTTGCATATCGATCATTAATAATGCTGTTGTTTGAGGATTAAAGGATAGTGGGAAAGGTTCAGCTTGGAATTGTTTTAACATAATGAATATCTCCTTTTGTTGATAACAATTTATTTTTCTTGAAGGGATAATATAAAGAAAACCTCCTTAATCATAGAAAAATAAATTGATGAATTAAAAGGAAATTTATTGAAAATAGCGTGATATGACGGCAGTAAAAAAATATTTTGTGAACGAAATCACAAGATATTTTTATGATTCAAAAGAATTGAATAATAAATTCAAAATTTATTAATTAAAAAATTACTGGCACCAAATGTTTTGTATATGAGGTTGCATAATATAATCTAGACACCAAGTTAATACTTTTCCTTGTACACTACTATTCCAAGCATAAAATAATTGTGTAGGTTGTTTTTGTTCTGAAATTGGTTTTTTTAATACTTTTCCTTGATCAAGTAATAGTTTTACTCGATGATGAGGGATGTATCCTATTCCTAATCCCGCAATAATAAGGTTAATTGCCGTTGAAAGTTCGGAAACGTAAATCACTTTCTGCCCTTCTAATGCCCAAGAAACCTGCTTATTCATATTAAAAGCAGTATCTTTTACCACGATAGCTGGATATAAACGTAATTGTTCTGAAGTCAGCACCGTTGTGAATGGGGCAAGAGGGTGATGAGGAGCTACCACAAAATCCCATTCTATTTTTCCAATTGGATGATAAACGATATTTTCGATTTTGGGGGCTGTATGTGGTGCTCCAATAACAAGATCGGCTTTTTTCTTATATAAGGCTTCCCAACACCCGTTATAAACTTCGGTATGGATTGAAAGTTCTGTTGCTGGAAAAAGTGCGGTTATTTTTTCGGTTAATTTTGCAAGAGCATCGTAGTTAATAATATTGTTTACCACAATAGTAAACGTCCGTTCAACGCCATTTTCAATGGTTCTAGTCTGTGTGATTAAATGTTCATAAGAATGTAGTAACCATTGGCTATGGTAAATAAAATATTTCCCCGCTTCAGTAAGCTTGACTTGCCTTCCTGAACGATCAAAAAGAATAACGCCGAGTTCGTCTTCAACTTTTTTAATGGTGTAACTAATTGCGGAAGGCACTTTGTATAATTTTTCTGCTGCAATGGAGAAATTTCCTGTTTCCGCAATAGTATGAATGAGTTTTAAAACATCGGGGGATAGGGGCATACTGTTCTCCTTTTCTAATTCTTTTTTAGTATAGCATTGAAAATAAAGGAGGTGGGGTGAAATACGTGATCTAATTCTTTCACCAATTAGATCACGTTAAAGTAATTAATTTGCTATGGGTTGTTCTCTTCTATCTAATAGATATTTTAGAATAAATAATCCTGCAATCATTATATAGGAAATTAGGAATATCGTAGGAGAATCACCACCAATAACTGGGTGGGCCTGATGGATAATACCAAAAAATGCCAATATAGCAGCTAAACCAGCACTAATTGCACCTTTTGTTGGTTGATTAGTTATCGCAAAAATAGCAATACAACCCCAAAGTAAAGATGACAGGGGGGCCCCACTACCTAAATGAAATAATCCTGTAAAATCTACACCGCTCTTTTCTAAGATTGACCAACCTAATTGATTAGCATTGGTACCAACACTTTTGAGTGTATTATTAACGGTTGTCAATGCCCAAGCACCAATCCAAGGAAAAAGACATACAAAAATCACGGGTACTTCTAATTTCGGAGTTTCCCTTACTACTTGATTAGCTGTAACAATACCAATAAAAATCAAAATAGGAGCGATCGCTGCCATCGGGATAAGTGAGAGTAAAAAACCTCCTAATCCTAATAGGCAGACGAGGAACATAACAATACCTGTTGCTAAAGTATATCCAATACCCGCCCCCATTTCTTTATAAGCTGTATGTCCAACATAAACGGTAACAGGGAAAGGATTTCCCATTAATGCACCAAACATTGTTGAGCAACCATTGGCAATCATTACGCGTCTAGTTGGGTAAGGATCACCAGCAGCGTGAGCACTTTCGATATTCTCTAAGTCGAAGACATAATTTGCCAGTGCTAAAGGAACTGCCGAAGCTAGGTAAGGTGCGGCGATACTTAATCCCTCAATAAAAGAAGATAGATGCAGTTTTGGTGGATTAAATCCCGCACTGTGTAGGGCTTGTCCAATTTTGCTTGGATCTTGTAATCCAAAAAGCCAAGCTAAAGTTGTGCCAACAATTAATAAGAGTAACCCTGTTGGAACTTGTTTGAAGATGGGTGAACGTCCAAACCAATTGATAAAAATCAAAACGAGTACAACGAATGAGACAAGAGGTGTATGAAATGCTTGCAGCATAGGATTCATTGCTAATAGCAATAAACCTAACCCAGCTAAACAAGAAAGTAAGACAGTTCTTGGAACGGCTTTTCTTAACCAGTCTCCCATAAATGATCCAACAAAGAGAATAAATCCTTCGACAAATCCCCACACTAAACCAATTTTTAATGCTAGTTCATAGTCTTGAGTTTGTTGATAAACAGGTAAAAGGACTAAGAAAGTGACAGTAAATATAGAGGGGGCACTAGGTCCCGAAGGTAAGGCAACAACATCAGACCGATTGCTCTGTTTTGCTAATATTTTTGCAAAAATAACATAACAAATACTAGCACAAAGAACAGCTAAACCAAATGCAGGAACAACGCGGCCGAAAACAATTTCTGAAGGAATACCTACAACTAAAGTAAGTAAAGCAATCATCGTAAGAAGATTGGTAAGATTATTACTAAATAAGCCAAAAAAGGCAGCCCAATCTCCTTTTTTCCAAAATTGCGTTTTCATATCGTCTCTCCTTTATTTTGCGTAAGTTTGACCAAAGGCAAATAAGGCTTTTTGAAATGCCTCCATTGGCGGATGAACAATTCCAGCTCCAATCATTCCGATACCAGCATCTTTATGGGCTATTGCCGTATTAATGACGGGTAATAGGTTATTTTCCACCACTTTTCTAATATCAATCCCCGTAGGTATCCCCATAAAATTGAGTGAAGGTATAGTAATATTTGGATTGTTTCCAATCGTAATTTGATTCATTGTTTTACTATAACGTATAGCATCTTTAACCGTTCCACCTACTAAAGATACAATCGCAGGAGCCGCAGCCATAGCAAAGCCACCTATTCCATAGGTTTCTGTAATTGCAGAGTCACCAACATCTAAACCTGAATCTTCAGGTTTGTACCCCGCAAACATTGGGCCTATAACTTGTTGAGCTGGCCCTGTAAACCATTGATTTTGCAATCCTGCAACACGAATACCAAATTCCGTGCCATTTCTTGCCATTGTTGTCAGGACTGTTGAATAAGGAATGCCTTGAGCTGCATCTAATGCCGCTTTACAACACACCATCCAAGTTGGGCCTGAAAAATAGTCTGATGACGCGATAAAATTAAAAACGTCTTTTTTATCTTTGTTACTAAAATGAGTTTCTAAAATATAGGGGGTGAGTTTTTGATTTAATAGCACTGTACCAGCGATATTACGGTTATGACATTCATCTCCCATATGCAAAGCCTGAGAAAGCATAAGTCGTAAATCAATCCCATCATCACAAAATGTCATCGCCTCTGCCAACATCGGACCAAGAATATCTCGCATCCAGTTTAAGCGATCAATAACACTTTGATCATTCGCCCCCATTCTTAAGATTTTCGCTAGTTGCTCTGATAAATTAGTAAATGCGAAATTACCATGAGTTTTATTTTCAACAATATGTACATACATTGATGGGCTAGTTACGCCTGTCATTGAACCAACAGCTTGATGTTCGTGGCAAGGTGAGAATTTTATTTCACCACTTGCAGCAAGCTCTTCAGCTTGAGTAAGATTTTTAGCCCATCCTTCAAAGACGATCGCACCTGTAATTGCACCACGCATAGGACCATTCATTTTTTCCCAGTTAATAGGAGGACCTGCGTGCAAAAGCATTTTGTCTTGCATTCCAGGAATTACCTCTTTGGCTTTTCCATAGCCAATTAAAACGGGACTTGCTTGTGTTATGCGTTGAAAAGCTTCTTGATTTGCAAGATCTATTTTTTGTGCAATTTCTATTTGTTCTAAATGGGTTAATGTTTCAATTAATGGTAAGTTTCCCCCACCTGCTGGTTGCCAGTCTAGTTGATATACCTTAGCTGATTGCTTTATTAAATCTTCAGCAAAACGTGCTAATCCTATATTGATAATATTTAATGGTTGATTAAATAAGTTACTCATTATTATTCTCCTTTTGCTACAAATTCCCTAGCTAACAAACCAGCGTTAGTTGAGCTAGAGGCGATAGTAATGCCAGCCGCTTCAAGTTGTGCAACCTGGTTCTGTACAGAAGGCTGATCTAATTCAGTTCCTAATACATAAGCTAAGATTTCCAAATGCCGTCCTGATTGTTGTGCTTCTCTTTTTACTTGTAGAAGTGCAGGCAATGTTTCTGCTATAGGATCAGGATTTGCACCAAAGCCTAGAACAAAATCAAGCAATAAAACACCAACCTCTGGATCACGTCCCTCTTGTAAAATTCGTTCTATGCGATAGCTTGGATCAATCATTGGATGTGCTTTACCATTGGTAAAAGAATCATCGCCAAAGTCAATAAATGTGTGTTCGATTGATTTATCACTGGCTTGTAATTTATAAGCTGGGTTTGTTTGAATATTCGAGTAAACGTTAGGATACTTTTCTAAAGCAGAAAATAGGGCTTCATCACATAAGGTTCCACCACAAAATAAACCTCGAATGTAGCGTTGCTGTGGGTTAAGTTTTTTTTGTACCTCTTTAATTAAAGGTAAATTTAATGCGTGTTTATCGATACTTTCTTCTGGAATACCAGAGGCAATGACCGCCGCCATTGCAGCTGGTTTGCTATGAGAATAAATATGAATATGCGGTGCAGCTTTAGTTTCCTCTTTATAGCCTAAAAACCAAATAAAAATAGGTTTATTAATATGTTCACAAGTGGATAAGATTTTTCTCGCGATTGTAGGTGCTGGCGGTTTTGATACGACAATAATAATGTCTGTATTGGGATCTTCAGCAAGCATTTGTAATCCATCTAACATCATAATGCCCCCAATATCTTCGCTAAGATCTCTTCCTCCTGTTCCAATTAATTGGGAAATGCCACCTCCAAATTCGTGTATTCTTACTGAAATTTCTTGAGCTCCAGTCCCTGAAGCTGCGACAATACCAATATTGCCACCTCGAACTTTATTCGCAAAGCCTAAACCAACGCCATTAATTATGGCTGTACCACAATCTGGTCCCATCATTAATAAACCTTTTTGATGAGCTAATTGCTTTAATTTCAATTCTTGCTCTATAGAAACATTATCAGAAAATAACATAACATTTTTATTTAGATTTAAAGCTTTTTCAGCTTCTCTTGCAGCATAAAGACCATTTACAGAAATAATGGCTAAATTTGTTTCTGGGTGTTTTTCATTAACCGAATTAATACTATGAAAAATGTCATTTTCTGCCTGTGTATCATCAAAAGGCTTTCTAATTAATAATTTTTCAACTTCTGATAGTATTTTCTGTTCGCTAGCCCCCTTTTCCAAAGACAATGCAATCATTAAGTCTGAAGGCCCAGCTTTTTCTAACTGACTATCAAATAAATGTGCTTCTTTTAAAACTGCTTTATTCATTGGTGTGCCCATTGCAATTTGAGCTTGAATAACCCCTTCTAATTGATTAACTTTTGTAGAAATTGCCATTAATGTAACGGAATCAAAGTATGTATTTGGTTTTAACTGATTAAGTAGTAGCATAGCCGTCTCCTTATTTATAAATATTCTTCGATAATTTTCGCAATTTCGTGATAGCCTTTACGATAAGCGAGTTCTAAAGGAGATACCCCCCATTCATCAGTCATAGTTGGATCAGCATCATGGTCTAATAATAAACGAACAATCCGTTGCATTTTTTCACCGCCATCATTCAAAATAATAGCTTCTATCAAAGCAGTCCAACCTACAGTATTTGTCAGATTGACATTAATATCCGTATTTTCTAACAGAAAACGTACAATCTCTTCGTGTCCTTTTTCGGCCGCTGGGGTTAAACCATTTCCCCCGAATCGCGTAAGACAAGTTAAATCACAGCCTAGTTCTACCATAAGCTTGACAAGCGTTAAGTCATTATGAATACATCCCTGAATAAAAGGGTTAAAACACTTGTTATCTTGAGTATTAATATCCGCTCCATTCGACGCTAACCAACGCACAGCATCATATTGCTTGTTTTGTGCTGCGATAAGTATAGGGGTTCGTTTTCCTTTATCTCTTGCATTGATATCAGCACCATTTTCAAGTAGTAAACGAAGCTGTTCAATATTGCCTTCGGCAGCGGCAGTAAATAGTTTAACGTTCATTTTTTCTCCTTATTTGTAGTTAATTTAACCATTGTGAACGATATTCATCCGTACAGAATATGGTTAATAGATGGTTCAGAATTTGGCTTTGTTGTTGATTTTGCCAAGCGTAGTAAACCCTCACAGGTTGTTTATGCTCAGCAATGACTTTTGTTATCACTTTGCCTGAGGTTAAAGCAGGGATTGCTATTCGTGCTGGTAAAAAGCCTATACCAACCCCTTCAGCAATCATTGAAAGTACCATTTCTAAATCAGCCACATAAAAAACTTTTTGCCCTTTCAATGCCCAAGTTTTCTTTTGCTGTAACGCTATAGATGAGTCGTGAACAACGATAGCAGGGTAGTGACGTAGTTGAGAAGCTTGTAAAATAGAGTTTTCTTTTGCCAAAGGATGACAAGGAGAGACTAAGAATATCCATTCAATATCTCCTAAATATTCTGTACTG
Source organism: Gallibacterium genomosp. 1 (assembly GCF_001678575.1). Classification (NCBI taxonomy): domain Bacteria; kingdom Pseudomonadati; phylum Pseudomonadota; class Gammaproteobacteria; order Pasteurellales; family Pasteurellaceae; genus Gallibacterium; species Gallibacterium genomosp. 1. Next base: position 859 of record NZ_JTJP01000054.1, on the reverse strand, counting down.
ATATTTCCTTGATTAAATGGGGGATTCTGCGGAGCACCAATCACAATATTTGCTCTATTTTCATATAATGCCTCCCAAGCACCGTTATAAACTTCGGTACGGATAGAAAATTCTGTGGCTGGAAATTTTTCTGAAAGCGAGGAAAGAAGTTTAGGAATTGGATTTGGATTAACAATGTAATTGAGGGCGATTGTAAACTGTTTTTCTATGCCATTATCAATTTGTGCGGCGTTACATTGTAATTCATTTAATCCTTGTAAAATCCAGTCTCCCTTTTCTAAAATATATCTTGCTGCTGGGGTAAGTTGAATATGTCCATTAGTTCGAGAGAATAACTTAATGCCAAGATCATCTTCCATCTTCTTTGCTGTATATCCAATTGCTGATGGAACCCGATGTAACACTTTGGCAGCTTCACTAAAACTCCCTGTTTTAGCAATAACTTGTAAGATCCGAATCGTATCAGATGATAATCCTATCGCCATAAATATTCTCCTTAAATATCTATGCAAAATTTAGAAAATAGTTCATTTCTAAAGACAAAAAAATCATAGCAAGAATAGAAGAGAGGTAAAGCAAAAAGAATTGAATGAGATTTGCAAGAAATTTGTTGTAGGATACTGTGTAATGAACAAAAAATAGGGACTAAAAGAAGTAAATAAGAGTAATCAAATTATAAAAATTTAGGGGCTGTAGTAGATTAGCCCTAAATTTCACACCATTTTCGCAATATTTTTAACTGTTCTTTTGGTGTCCCAAAGTTAAACCGAAGTTCACATTCCTTCAAGAATAAAGGAAGTTTTTTCGGTTAATTCCATTATATTTTCGCAGTATCCGCTTCGCCTGATTCCAAAAATTT
>NZ_JTJP01000053.1:0-3987 GCF_001678575.1 Gallibacterium genomosp. 1 | reverse complement strand
AAAAATCCTTTATAAACATAATCTTATGCTTTTTCGTTAATCCGTTATGAATAGATAATTTTTGTTTCAGTTCTTTAAATAACCCTTCCAACCGATTCGTTGTTTTTTCTATATTCAAGTGTGTATATTCTTCAAAGGTGAATAAATATTTCATATAGTATTTTAAACTAGCATAAGCCCCTCTTACATTACGATGTTTATAAGGAAAATAGCCTTTCTTATTGGGATATTCAGCGCGTTCATCTAAAAATTCTTTATGTTTTAAATACCATTGATGTAATCTCAAATAAAATTCATTTTTATGGCTTTCTTTTAATGTTTTAACAATAATTTTTAATTCTTTACCCGCTTGTGATTGATGTTTTTTTCTTAATTTTCTCATTACAATTGCAACCATATGAAAATGACACATTTGGATTGGGGTATTAAATAAATCCTTTAACAGCCCTCTACGTCCATCATTTGTAATGGATTGAATTCTATAGCCTTTTTTGCGAAGTATGTTCAAGGCGAGCTTATAATAGAGGTCTTTTTCTGTTTTTACGACACGATGATAAACGGCTTTTTTAGATAAGGTATCCATTAAAACTAATACACCAAAGTCACGACCAAAGAAAGTCACGTCTGCAATAATATTTAGATAGGTTTGTTGTAAAGGAGTTAATTTAGCTTTAGGGGATTTTTCAATATAACGCTGAATAGTTCTAATGGAATAGTGATATTTTTCGGCTAATTGTTTATAGGTTTGTTTTCCTATTGTGTAATCAGTCCAAATATCTATTGGATTTAATTTATTTGTGGAAGAAAAGGTTTTATGACAGGATGAACAAAAGTATCTCTGAATATTATTTTTCTTTCCATACTTTTGGATATTGTTCTTAAGGCAAAAAGGACAGTTTTTTGTTCATATTTCAAAAAGTGGGCTTAAAGTCTTGTACTATCGGTATTATGTAGCACTTGCACAAAGATTTAACCGATTGAAAACATTAAAATCCCTATTGAAATTTTCACTCAATAGGGATTTTTATTATGACACAAAAGTTACTCAAGCACGAGTTAGTTGAGCGGTTACTTCTACTGAAAGAAAAACAAGATTTATTAACAGTGCAAATGTAGCTTTTAACGCAAGAGATTAGCGAATTGGCAGCACCATTTGTGCCGAAAACACCTAAAAGCCAGTCTGTCATTACCACTCGTTTAATCGCACAAGTATTAAGGGAAAATCAGGGGACGTGGTTGATGTGTGGAGATATTGCAGAACAGGCATTACGGTTAGTGGGGCAAACACAGTTTGTTGATGTAGGTGATAGCTATTATAAGGTGGTAAAAAGAATGTTGTTGCGGTTAGCGAAAAAGGGATTGGTTGAGCGTGCAGGGTTTCATTGGCGGTTGAAAGCACTACCCTAACAATATACATTTCTTTTGATAGATACGATAAAATCTTAACAGATTAATGATGTTATGTTATTATGTAGCAATAAAAATCAAGTTTTTTTAAAATGCATATTGAACCGTATCTTTTATCATCGAGCTCATCTCAATTACGTTACACGTTTATCAGTCGGGGCACAAAGGGAAGAAAACAAAAAATTATTGAGTTTTTTGAATTAGATAGAAATTTCTTATCTCCTGATATACCTGTATTCAACTTAGGATTTGGAGATACTCAAGACGGTGTTGAAATAGACGACACTGTCATTAGTGATAATGGTGATATGGAAACTGTTTTGAGAACTGTTGCAAAAGCAGCAGAACTGTTTTTGGAAAATAATCCTTCTGCTCTCATCTTTTTTGAAGGCAGCACTAAGTCTAGAACTAGACTTTACAGAAAAATGTTAAATAAATACTATACTGAAATTTCTGAGAAATTCACTATTTGGGGTATACATAATAATAAGATAACACCTTTTATCTCAAGTAATACTTCAAATTTTGAAGCTTTTTTGGTTAAACAAAAATAGCAAGGAGCAAGTATATGGAAACTTTAATGAAAGTCAAAATAGATAAGAAATTAGACAAATTGCCATCAACTCCTATTTTCAAGAAAAAAGTTGAAACTGCAAACTTAGTTTTATCACGCTTAAATTTAACTGAACAAAATTTGCGTGAATTGAAACATAAAGCCTAGTTAAAAGAATAGCATATAGTCGATAAATGATTATATGCTATTTAATGTTTTGAATACGATATTATCTATTGTCTTAATCGCCAACGCACATCAACAACATTAATTTCTAGTCTTTCGACTATACCTTTGTTTAGCCAATGTTTTAATGCTGCACGCATTGACACGGTGTGTTGTGGTTGAATGATTGGCTCTTGCCCATCTTGAACGAGAACTAACTTAACTATCTCATTAACAGTAAAGTAATGCTGTGGTCGTGCTTTCATCTCTACTAGCACCATTTTACGTAATTTCCCCTTAAAATAGCGTTTATATGTACGGTAAGCATAAAGTTCCGTATTGTATTCATCTATGAGAGCCTTTTCTTGCATCACTTCAATAGCAGCTTGGAGCTTCTCTATTTTACTATCTACTAACGCAAGATGCTCCAATACTTGTTTTCGTTCACATTGCAAGCGGTCAATTTTTGCCTGAATTTGACTTAAATAGATTTTCTTTGCCATTACATTACCAATCGTTCTACTTGTCTATGATGTCCTTGCCAATAGCCTTTCCAAGCATTTTCTGATGGTGTAGAAAGGCATTTACTGGTGATATCATTGAAAATGGTTAAATTATCGAATTTGCGAGTATCTTCACGATAGGCGACTTCGTTGGCATAATTATCAAGATAAACGTTACTCATCTTGTGGACTTGTCCGTAATACATACGTTTAAAGCGAGCGAAATAGCTTTCAGCAAGGTTGTTGGTAATGCCCTCATCGCTACGATATTCACGTTGATGGTTTACTCGTTGTAGGTCGTAATGGACCATCAATTCATCGTAGGCTGAGTTTTCGTCCGTATGAATACGGCTGTTTGGCTCAATATAGGCTGTGGCTAATTTCTTCACCGTCTCTGTGTTCTCTGAGAGAATAGGGAAAGTGATGGTTTTCTTTGCGCCCACTAATTGTGGATTAGAGGAAGTTTCCTGTTCTGAATAACGCTCACGCATGACCAATACCGCACGTTTATTTGGATTGGTATTTTCTTTTAATCGTCTATCCACACGTTCTGCTTTCTTATTCTTTGGGCGTGGCGCAGAATGTACATAAGTGCCGTCAATATGGATTTCGCCTACTAGGGGGAATAGCTCACGTTGAATAATCAGGCTTTCACGAATCTTATGAGCCAGCGTAAATGCTGTTTTGTACTGTACATTCAAATCACGAGATAGCTGGCAAGCGGAAATCCCTTTTACCGCATTCACAAATAATGCAATAGCGAATAAGTAGGTTTGAATCGGTAACTTGTGATTCGCAAAAATCGTCCCTGACGTAATGCTAAACGTGTGTTTACAATGTTTGCACCGCCATTGTTTACGAGTAGAAATAAAGTAGGCTTGGTGTCGTACACCACATTTCGGACACACTACATTTTCTTGGCTTCCCCAACGTAACGTACAAAGCATTGAAAACGCTTCCGCATCAGATAGACGAGCTATCTTGATAGGCGAAAGCGTTCGGGCTTTGCTTGTGAGAAGAAAATGAGATGCCATATTGCGGTTATACCTTGATTAAATTAAAATATGAAACATAATTCATATTGATTGTGCATAAAATATCACAATCATTCACTTTTAACAAGAGAAATGTGAAACAATGTGCATATCAGATAGATTAAAACAGATTTTAGAAGTAAAAGGCATGAGTATTAGAGAATTCTCAAAACTGACTGGAATCTCTTATCGTTCAGCCATGAATTATCTCAATGAAGGGCGTGATCCGAATGTGGAGGGATTGGTAAAAATTCATAAAGCATTAGGAATTAGTATCACTTGGCTATTAACAGGTAAAGGGGCTATGTTCCAATCAGCTACGAAA
>NZ_JTJP01000052.1:0-15866 GCF_001678575.1 Gallibacterium genomosp. 1 | reverse complement strand
TCCATTATTAGCTGGGATTACGCAACAAGCTGCACAAATCATTGATCCGAATTATCTAGTTGGAGCAGAAGCAAACTGGTACTTTATGTGTATCAGTACTTTCATTATTTCTGTCATTGGTTATTTGATTACTGAAAAAATTGTAGAGCCACAATTAGGTGAATACAAAGGTTTATTAAGCCAAGATGAAATTGATGAGCAACGTTCAGCTAACGTTACTCCTTTAGAGCGTAAAGGCTTAATATTTGCTGGCTTAGCTTTCTTATTCTGTTGTATTTTACTTGCGATCAGTGTTGTGCCAGAAAATGGTATTCTACGTAACCCAACTACAGGTTTAGTGGCAGGTTCACCATTTTTAAAATCTATTGTCGTCTTTATTTTTGTTTTATTTGCTATCCCTGGAATCATATATGGTATGGTGGTGAAAAGCATTCGTAATGATAAAGATGTCGTCAATGCAATGGCAGAAATAATGAGTTCTTTAGGGCTTTATTTAGTAATTATTTTCTTTGCTGCACAATTTATCGCTTTCTTTGCTTGGACAAATATTGGGCAAATTATTGCAGTAAAAGGCGCAAATTTACTGAATGAACTGAACTTACACGGTGGCTTATTATTTATTGGTTTTATTCTAATTTGTGCTTTCATTAACTTAATGATTGGCTCAGCCTCAGCACAATGGGCTGTAACAGCACCTATTTTCGTGCCAATGCTAATGCTTGCGGGGTATGCACCAGAAGTAATTCAAGCCGCATATCGTATTGGTGACTCTGTAACCAATATTATCACCCCAATGATGAGCTATTTCGGTTTGATTATGGCAACGGTTATTAAGTATAGAAAAGATGCTGGCGTAGGAACAATTGTTTCAATGATGCTGCCTTATTCCATTGCATTCCTTATTGCTTGGTCTGCACTCTTTTTTATCTGGGTATTTGTTTTTGGGTTGCCTGTAGGCCCAGGCTCAGCCACTTATTACACCCCATAGTATAAAAATGCAGTAATATTTCATTGTATCAGGTTACTAACAAACCTACGGATACTTCATCGTAGGTTTGTTTTTATCCACTTCATCTATCAAACAAAAAAGTAATCGGAAGTTACTCTTACTAGCTCAAAGGGCTAACTTTTTTCTAGTGCTTTATCTGAAGTTTAAATAGGGTCTTAATAATACCTCTACATTATTTCCAACCAATTTCTTTCATTCACCATTTCATTAATGTGTGGCATAACACCTTCCCACAACAAAAAAGAGTGAGCAGCTTGAGCCACCAACATTCCTAAACCATCACTACAATGCTGAAGCCCTAATTGTCTGCAATGTTGGATAAAAGGCGTTATTGCACTTGGTGTATATTGCATATCATAAACGGCTGCACACTTCATTAACACATTATCCGCAACTGGAGCAACCTGCCCGTGTAATCCACTGGATGTAGCATTAATCACCACGTCAAAATGTTGATAAGGAATATCCTGCAAAGTCGTTGCTTGAATATTGCCATAAACAGAAAATTTTTCAGCCAATGCCATTGCTTTTTCTAATGTCCGGTTTGCCAAAATAATTTGCTGTTTAGCTTGTAACAATGGATACAGTACACCTTTGGTCGCACCGCCTGCCCCTAATAATAAAATTTGTTGATCTGGTTGTAACCACCCCAATCGCTGTAAATCAGTAACCAATCCGGCACCATCTGTATTGTCTGCAAACAAACTGCCATCTTCCAGCCGTTTTAATGTATTGCAAGCTTGCGCTAAACGGCAACGTTCACTATGTTGATCAGCCAACTTAAATGCACGTTCTTTGAAAGGAGCGGTAATATTGCAACCATTCGCCCCTTGTTGGAAAAAGGTTATTAATTGTTGCTCAAACTGCTCAAGATTGCCTAATTTTGCAACATAATCTAGCTTTTTTCCTGTAGTTTTGGCAAATATAGCGTGAATTAATGGTGATTTGCTTTGTGAAATCGGGTTTCCCCAGACAGCGTAGTGATGTTGTGTACTCATAATTATCCTTGTCTAACAATTTGGTTTGTAAAGAGATCTCTAATTTCTGATGGATTTTTTGCATCACCTACTTCCGCTTGTAACACTGGAAAGTTTTCACCGAACTGCTCTTGCACTTGCAAATAAGTTCTACACGGCTCTTGACCACTAAGGTTTGCACTGGTTGAAGTAATCGGCATTTCTGCAAGTTGACACAAATTTTCAACCGCTGGATGGCGACAAAGTCGAATCGCAATCGTCTCAAAACGCCCAGTGAGAAGAGGAGAAACCTGTTTTTGTACTGGCACAATCCAAGTGGTCGGTCTGGTATAGGTTTGTTGTAATCGTTTTAAATCTCTCAAAGAAAGTCTATCAAAATCAATAATTTGCTTAAAAAAATCTAAATATGGTGCAATTAAAATTAGCCCTTTTTCTTTTGGACGTTGTTTTAATTTAAGCAGTTTTTCAATCGCCTGTTCATTAAAAGGATCACAACCTAAACCAAACACAGCTTCGGTCGGATAAGCAATCACTTCTCCCTGTTTCAATTGGGAGACAATAAAGTCTAAATTATTCATTTCTTTCATAAAAAATATGCTTACAACTTTTATTCATACATTGATAGCTGATCTGCTTGTCACTCTGTTTTTTCACAAACACTAATGGAAAAGCACATTTGGGACAACTTTTTTCCAGCGGCTGTTGTGCTACATTAAAACGACAATGCGGATATTGATTACAGGCAAAAAATATTTTTCCTCTAGCACCACGCTTCGCGACCAATTTTCCTCTGCGACAAGATGGACAAGTTACCGCCTGATAATCCGTTTTTTGTGGCTCATCATTGACAATGAAATGACATTCAGGATAGTTGCTACAGCCGATAAACATACCAAACTGCCCTCGCCGTAATACTAATGGATGAGTACATTCAGGACAATTCTCTGGTAATACCTTCAAAATTTCGCCTAAAGTTTGGTTTTGTAACGGTCTAAGGTAATCACATTCTGGGTAATTGCTGCAACCAAGAAATAACCCCTTTTTACCTCGTTTAAGTTGTAAAAAATGCCCACATTGAGGGCATTTTTCTGCTGATTCATTCATATGCAAGTGAGAACCCTATCATTAATCTTCGTCAAAAAATTCACCGTCATTACCATACTCATCTTCATTGGCATTAGGATCTTCAAAATAGGTTCCCCAACCGTCATAAACACCTTGATGTTTCTTTATTAACGGCAACAATTCATTTTGCTGTGCATCGATCAGTTCTGCTTTTAATTCAATTTCACTAATAATATCAAAGCAATAGACTTCTCCACCATCCTCATTTTCAAACTCTTCCGCTTCGGAGACTTCATAACCGAGTTTAAATGCATCCAATGCAATTTTTTCTAGCTTGTCAAAATCGTGGTGAGAAATATGATGCTCAATAATATAAAGTGCATTCGGATCGCTGCCGTCATTTAGCAAATCATCGATAATTTCACGGGTTTCTTGTTGCAGTGCTGTCAATGCTGACATAATGCTTGCCTCTTGTAATGTTGGAAAGACTTTATTCTATGGGCTATCGTAACGTTAAACAAGTCAAGTACTTAAAATAACCACGTTTTTTCATTAATATAGCCTGATCACGATTTAGCAGACGCAATCCTTTGATGGAACGCACCAGCAACCAGATCGCCCAGCCAATAAAGAGAATATAACCAACCATAACTAAACATAGCACTGTACAAATAATGGCATACAGTAAGCCAATCCAAAATGTGCGAATTTGATAGTTAAAATGGCTTTCCAAATAGGTGCCACGAACATCATCACGAAAAACATAAGCAATCACGATCGCGACAATGCTTAAAAAAGTGATCAAAAACGATGCGATATAAAGCCAATAACCTATCATCGCCCATTTTTTTGTATCATTCATTTTATAAATTGTCGGTTCCATCATTATTCGAACTCCTATTATTGCTCATAATTGATAAATAATATAAAACGAAAAAATCTAAAGATCACATAATTTTTCTTGATTAATCAAGAATTTCAAACCTATTTCAAACAACTTTTAAATCACTTTAACATTTAGCTAACGGTGAATTTGAGCTAGATCAGATTATCTGCTGATACCACAAAAAAGGTAACTTCAAATAGTTATAATTTTATTAGTTAAAATAATTTTTGGGAGAAATCTTATGAGTAAAACATCCGAAGTGGTGGTAAGTCCTGCTCAGGCAGAAGTGGATCAACTTGTCGCTAATGGTTTAGCTGCATTGGAAGAGTTCCGTCAACTTAATCAGCAACAAGTTGATTATATCGTTGCGAAGGCTTCTGTCGCCGCATTGGATCAACACGGTGTGTTGGCAATGCACGCCTATGAAGAAACCGGTCGAGGCGTATTTGAAGACAAAGCAACAAAGAATCTGTTTGCTTGTGAATATGTTGTAAACAATATGCGTCATTTGAAAACCGTTGGTGTTATTAGTGAAGATGATGTTACTGGTATTACAGAAATTGCCGATCCAGTTGGAGTAATTTGTGGTATTACACCAACCACCAATCCAACTTCTACCGCAATTTTTAAATCCTTAATTTCCTTAAAAACTCGTAACCCAATTGTGTTTGCATTTCATCCATCTGCTCAACAAAGTTCCGCTCACGCCGCACGCGTTGTTTATGAAGCGGCTGTTGCTGCCGGTGCACCGAAAAACTGTATTCAATGGATTGAAACACCATCTATGGAAGGTACACAAGCATTAATGAAACATCCCGGTATTGCCACTATTCTAGCCACCGGTGGTAATGCAATGGTGGAAGCCGCTTATTCCTGTGGTAAGCCGGCTTTAGGTGTTGGAGCCGGAAACGTTCCTGCTTATGTAGAAAAAAGTGCAAATTTAAAACAAGCGGTACACGATATCGTGATGTCAAAATCGTTTGATAACGGAATGATCTGTGCCAGTGAACAAGCAGCAATTGTCGATAAAGAAATTTATGATGATTTTATTAAAGAGATGCAATCTTATGGCGTTTATCTCGTTAATAAAAAAGAAAAAGCATTACTTGAAGAGTTTATCTTCGGTGCGAAAGCAAACAGCAGCAGTTGTTCTATGGCAAAACTAAATGCTGTGGTGGTTGGTAAACCAGCAGCGTGGATTGCAGAGCAGGCAGGCTTCAACGTACCAGCAAATACCAATATTTTGTTGGCAGAATGTAAAGAAGTGGGAGTGAAAGAACCATTAACTCGAGAAAAACTCTCACCAGTATTAGCTTTATTGAAAGCTGAAAGCACAGAAGATGGTTTAACAAAATCCGAACAAATGGTTGAATTTCACGGTTTAGGGCATTCCGCCGCAATTCACACTTCCGATGCAGAATTGGCAAAAATTTTCGGTGAACGTGTAAAAGCAATCCGTGTGATTTGGAACTCTCCTTCAACTTTTGGTGGCATTGGTGATGTATATAACTCATTCCTACCTTCATTAACCTTAGGCTGTGGTTCTTATGGTAAAAACTCTGTTGGTAACAATGTTAGTGCAGTGAATTTATTAAATATTAAACGGGTAGGAAGACGGAGAAATAATATGCAATGGTTCAAAGTGCCTTCAAAAATCTATTTTGAACGTGATTCAATCCAATATTTACAATCAATGAAAGGCGTTGAACGTGTCGTGATCGTTACTGATCGTGTAATGGTTGATCTTGGTTTTGTAGAGAAAATCGCTAAACAACTCACAATGCGAGGGGATCACGTTACTTATCAACTTTTCGCCGATGTTGAACCGGATCCTAGTATCGCAACAGTACGCCGAGGTGTTGAATTATTACGTAACTTCCAACCGGATACTATTATTGCCCTAGGCGGTGGTTCAGCTATGGATGCAGCTAAAGTAATGTGGTTATTCTACGAACAGCCTGAAGTTGATTTCCGCGATTTAGTACAGAAATTTATGGATATTCGCAAACGTGCCTTTAAATTCCCACAATTGGGACGTAAAGCTAAATTTATCGGCATTCCAACCACATCAGGTACTGGTTCTGAAGTAACACCTTTTGCCGTTATTAGCGAAGGCGATAAAAAATATCCAATTGCTGACTACTCATTAACTCCGACTATTGCTATTGTTGATCCGGCATTAACAATGACTGTACCTGCACACGTTGCCGCAGATTCAGGTTATGATGTGTTAGTTCACGCAACAGAAGCTTATGTATCTACTTTAGCTAACGACTTCACTGATGGTCTAGCATTGCAGGCGATTAAACTAGTCTTTGAATTTTTAGAACGCTCTGTGAAAAACGGTGCAAGCGATCCAGAAGCACGCGAAAGGATGCATAACGCCTCCACTATTGCCGGAATGGCTTTTGCCAATGCGTTCTTAGGGATGACACACTCTTTAGCTCACAAAGTAGGTGGGCGCTTCCACACACCACACGGCAGAACTAATGCCATTTTGATGCCTTACGTGATTCGTTATAACGGCACTCGCCCTACTAAAACAGCGACTTGGCCAAAATATAATTACTACAAAGCGGATGTAAAATATCAGGAAATCGCTAGAATGTTAGGCTTACCTTGTTCAACACCTGAAGAGGCAGTGGAAGCTTATGCAAATGCGTGTAAAGAGTTGGGGCAAAAAATCGGCATTAAAATGTCATTCAAAGAGCAGGGCATCAATGAACAAGAATTTATGGAGGCTCGCCGTGATTTAGCATTATTGGCGTTTGAAGATCAATGTTCACCGGCAAATCCTCGCTTACCGATGGTTGAAGATATGATTGAGATTTTAACCAAATCTTATTATGGTGAATAACACCAATTAATAAAAACCCCCATAACTGATCTGCACCCCAAAAGTTGGACTTATTATCCAACAACATACAGAGGTGCAGATTTTTTATTTAACTAAGAAAATAACGATAAGCTTTACTATCGGTTACATCTTGGCATACATAACCCAACTGGCTCAAATGGCGTTCAAAATCGGCTAAATCATCATTCTCAAATTGGAAACCAGCAAGAATATTGCCATAATCAGCACCGTGTGCACGATAATGAAACAATGAAATATTCCAATGTGTTCCTAATGTTTCCAAAAATTTCAACAACGCTCCTTTTTGCTCTGGAAACTCAAAACTGTACAAACGTTCAAATTTATCGCTGTTCGGACGACCACCAATCATATAACGAATATGTGTTTTCGCAACATCATCATTGGTCATATCTTCTACATAATAACCAGCTTGACTTAAATCATTGATAATTTCCGCTTTTTCTGCTTCATTAGCAGTACGAACTCCAACAAAAATACACGCTTTTCTATCATCAGCATAACGATAATTAAATTCGGTTACCGCTCTATCACCCAATAAATGACAGAATGTTAGGAAACTTCCTTTCTGTTCTGGAATAGTTACTGCCAATAAAGCTTCCCGATTTTCACCAATTTCACAACGTTCAGAGACATAACGCAATGTATGGAAATTTAAATTCGCACCTGACAGAATCGCTGCCAATTTTTCGCCCTTAAGCTGCTGCTGACGTGCATACTTTTTCAATCCAGCTAAAGAGAGTGCTCCAGATGGCTCAGCAACCGCACGCACATCTTCAAATAGATCTTTCATTGCCGCACAGATTTCATCACCATCCACCAGTACAATATCATCAAGATATTGCTGACATAAACGGAATGTTTCATCACCAATACGTTTAACCGCAACACCATCAGCAAATAACCCAACCCGATCAAGATCAACCGGATGTTTTGCTTTTAATGCCGCATATAAACAGGCGGAATCTTTCGACTCAACGCCAATTACTTTAATTTCCGGCATCATCTGCTTGATTAATACGGCAACACCTGCCGCCAAGCCACCGCCGCCAACCTGCACAAAAATACGATCAATATCCGAATTCTGTTGCAATAACTCCATTGCCAATGTTCCTTGGCCTGCAATCACTAATGGATGATCAAACGGTGGAATGAATGTCATTTTTTTACTTTCAGACAATTCTATCGCTTTTGCCTTTGCTTCATCAAAATTAGCACCGTAAAGCAACACTTCTCCGCCAAAAGCTCGCACCGAATCAACTTTAATGCTTGGCGTATTTTGTGGCATAACAATTAATGCTTTTAAACCTAGTAATTTTGCCGATAAAGCGACTCCTTGTGCGTGATTACCCGCAGAAGCCGCAATCACTCCAGCTACTTTCTGTTCCGGCGTCAAGGCTGAAATCATTGCATAAGCGCCACGCAATTTGAAACTATGCACCGGTTGACGATCTTCTCGCTTGATAAAAATTTGGTTATCTAAACGATTAGAAAGTTTTTCCATCTTTTGTAGTGGCGTAACTTGCGCCGCTTCATACACTTTTGAACCCAATTTCACTATTGCTTTTAAATATTGCGAACCGCTAGGTTGGGCGGTTGTCAATAAAGTTTGCATATCCATTTTGTTACCACTTACAGTTTACTGCGATCTCTCACTGCCCCTTTGTCTGCACTGGTTGCCAATGAAGCATAGGCTCTCAACGCTAAGGAAACCTGACGTTGACGATTTTTCGGTTTCCAACCCAATGCTTCTCTTGCTGCACGGCGTTTTGCCAATTCCTGTGCATCCACCAATAATTCAATTTTACGTTGTGGAATATCGATTGCGATCAGATCACCATCTTCCACTAAACCGATAGTGCCACCATTTGCGGCTTCTGGAGAAACGTGTCCAATAGATAAACCCGAAGTACCTCCGGAAAAACGTCCATCAGTTAATAACGCACAAGCTTTACCTAAGCCCATTGATTTGAGATAACTGGTCGGATAAAGCATTTCCTGCATACCCGGGCCACCCTTTGGACCTTCATAACGAATTACCACTACATCACCAGCAACCACTTTCCCCCCAAGAATACCTTCCACTGCATCTTCCTGACTTTCATACACTTTTGCTGGACCAGTAAAAGTTAAAATGCTTTCATCAACGCCAGCAGTTTTAACGATACAACCGTTTTCCGCCAAATTACCGCTTAACATTGCTAACCCACCGTCCTGACTATAAGCGTGTGCTTTATCACGAATACAGCCTTGTGTGCGATCATCATCAACACTATCCCAACGACAATCCTGTGAAAAAGCCTGTGTAGTACGAATTCCAGCAGGCCCAGCACGATAAAATAATTTCACTTCATCACTGACATCACGTTTAATATCATATTGATTTAATTGTTGCTCTAAGGTTAACCCCAACACCGTATGAGTTTGATTATGTAATAAGTTGACTCGATCTAACTCACCTAAAATCCCCATTACTCCACCAGCACGATGTACATCTTCAATATGATATTTATTGGTATTCGGTGCCACTTTACATAAGCAAGGCACGAGGCGAGAAAGACGATCAATATCCGTCATAGTAAAATCAACTTCTGCTTCCTGTGCAGCAGCAAGCAAATGTAAAACAGTATTGGTTGAGCCACCCATTGCGATATCCAAACTCATTGCATTGTTAAAAGCATCTTTAGTAGCGATAGAACGAGGCAATACACTGTCATCGTCCTGTTCATAATAACGGCGGCAAAGCTCAACAATTTGCGATCCTGCTTTTAAGAAAAGCTTCTTACGATCGGCGTGTGTCGCTAAACAAGAACCATTCCCCGGTAAACTTAACCCAAGTGCTTCCGTTAAACAGTTCATTGAGTTGGCAGTAAACATTCCTGAACAAGAACCGCAAGTAGGACAAGCGGAACGTTCTATCACTTCCACATCCTGATCGGTAACATCCAGATTAGCACTTTGAATCATTGCATCTACCAAGTCCAAACGGATTAATTGATCAGAAAGTTTGGTTTTCCCTGCTTCCATCGGCCCACCAGAAACAAAAATGGTCGGAATATTTAAACGTAATGCTGCCATCAACATTCCCGGAGTGATTTTATCGCAATTTGAAATACAAACCATTGCATCAGCACAGTGTGCATTTACCATATATTCTACCGAATCGGCTATTAATTCACGTGATGGCAATGAATACAACATCCCACTATGCCCCATCGCAATACCATCATCTACAGCGATTGTATTAAACTCTTTGGCAATACCGCCTGCCTCTTCAATCTGCTTTGCAACCATTTGACCAAGATCTTTCAAATGCACGTGTCCCGGTACAAATTGTGTAAATGAGTTAACTACAGCAATTATCGGTTTACCAAAGTCATTATCTTTCACACCGGTTGCGCGCCATAATGCACGCGCTCCCGCCATATTACGACCTTGTGTGCTGGTCGCTGAACGTAGTTTAGGCATAATAATCTCTCCTGTAATTTAATGTTCGTTACCGACAACAGTTACGTCAGTCACGCCATATAATTTTATTAATTGATTAGTCAATAATGACAATTCTCTCTCACTTTGTAATGTCAGTGCTATTTTAATTTGTTGATTTTCAAGGTGACTCTGTAAATCAACGGCAACAAAGCCACGATGTCTAACTACACGTAAAATCCGCTCCAAAGTTTCAGGTCGCCACTGTGCATTAATGCTGATTTGATAATTTTTCATCTTACACCCCGATATCTTCCAACATTTCATCATTTTTTGCGCCCGGCGGCACTAACGGCCACACATTTTCATTTTCGTGAATGCAAACGTGTAATAAATAAGGACCTTCAGCATTTAAAAGTCTATCTAATGCGGCATTGACTTCACTGCCTTTTTCAATACTTTCACCGGGGATATCAAATGCCCTCGCTAACATTAAGAAATCAGGGTTATCCTCTAAAATAGTTTCACTATGACGACCTCGGAAAAAGAGTGTTTGCCACTGACGCACCATTCCTAAACGTTGATTATCCAACAACAGGATCTTAACCGGTAATTTACCGCGTTTGATTGAACCCAACTCTTGGATATTCATCATAAACGAACCATCACCAGTAATTAATATCACCTGATCTTGGGGACGAGCCTTTTGCGCACCAACTGCTGCTGGCAAACCGAAGCCCATTGTGCCAAAGCCAGCAGACGTTAAATAATTTTTCGGATCAAAATGTTGCATATGTTGAGCCGACCACATTTGATGCTGACCAACATCGGTAGCAATTACACTGTTTTTCTTACGTTTTTTAGATAACGTATGTAATAACCACCAAGGATTGATCAGCGTATCACCGCTATTTTCTGCATAAGTAAAGTCATATTGCTGTTTTAAACGAAGTACATCATCACGCCAAGCATCAATTTGTAACGGCATTGCCAACTGTTGTAGCAATTGCTTCATATCTCCACGAATTGCCACATCAGCACGACGTAATTTATTGATTTCCGCAATATCGGCATCAACGTGAATAACTTTCGCTTGTGGGGCAAAACTATCCAATTTACCGGTTACTCTGTCGTCAAATCTAGCTCCAAGCACTAATAAAAGATCGCTCTCCTGTGCCGCATAATTCGCCGCTTTTGTGCCGTGCATTCCAATCATTCCCATATAATAAGGATTGTCTGCCGGCAATGCACCTAACCCTTTAATGGTAGAAAAACTCGGCATTTGTGTAATCTCCACAAAATGGCGTAATTCCGCTACGGCATCAGCCATTCCAACCCCACCACCAACATAAAGTACTGGACGTTTTGCCTGTTGTAATAATGTTTTTGCTTGTTCTAATAAAGAAGACTCAATTGAAGAAGGTTTTGGGATAGGATAAACAAGAGGTTGGCGCTCTATTTTGGCAAACTGTACATCTTTCGGCACATCAATTAATACTGGCCCCGGTCTACCATTTTGTGCTATTTGGAACGCTTCAGCCATTACTTCCGGTAATTCATCGATACTCTGCACGATAAAACTATGTTTCGTACAAGCCAATGATAAACCTAAAACATCCGCTTCCTGGAAAGCATCCGTGCCGATAAACGGTGAAGCAACTTGTCCGGTGATCGCAACAACCGGAATAGAGTCCATCATAGCATCACCTAAACCGGTAACTAAATTAGTTGCGCCCGGACCGGAAGTAGCAATACAAACACCAACTTTACCACTAGCACGAGCATAACCTATCGCTGCCATTGCTGCTCCCTGCTCATTACGACAGAGCAGATGATCCAAACCTGAATCATAAATCGCATCATAAACCGGCATAATTGCACCGCCAGGATAACCAAAAATTGTTGTCACTCCGTGTGCTTTTAAACTTTCTGTGATAAATCTTGCACCATTCATTTTTATTTCCTTAAAACGATAAAAAACCCTCGCCTACTGCTGAGGCGAGGGTTCATCTGACCTAAAATCTTATATTGAAAGTTTTATCAGCTGTACCACTCACCTCGTGATGCTAATCACCACGAGGTTAATAATAATGCCAATAAAACGAATAGAATTCATAGTTTCAATATCCAATGTGGGTCTAAGTATGTATGTTGTGTGCTTTTGAGCGTCTTTATTGATACCACATTTTTTATCGGAATCAAATAGTTTTATTAAAAAATTTTAATTTTTATGATAATCAAAAAATCAACCGCCACATCTATTTTTTGTTAACATATAATCTCATTAAAATTTATTCCTACTATTTTTTATTTTTCAGATAAGGGGTTTTATGCGCAGTTTACTTCCTTTTCAATTAGTTGCGTCAGATTTGGATGGTACACTTCTGAACGGACAGCACGTTGTCGGTGATTTCACAATTGATACTTTAAGAAAATTAGAGCAAAAACAGGTAGATATTGTCGTAGCAACCGGCAGAAAACACGAGGATGTTTTTTCAATTGTCGCTAAAATAGGCATCGAAAATATCCGAATGATCACATCAAATGGAGCAAGAATTCACGATTTAAGTGGACATTTACTTTATAAAAATGATTTACCTAACGATCTTGCCTTAGAAATAATGAACGTTCCGTTCGATAAAAACAAAATTTTTGTCAACTCCTATCAGGACAGTGGTTGGTTTATCGATCGTGAAGTACCACAAATGGCAAAATATCATAAAGATTCTGGTTTTGGCTATCAGGTTGTCGATTTTCGTCATCACAATGCCCAAGGCACAGAAAAAGTCTTTTTTATTGCACGTTGTCAACAGGATTTGCTCGAATTAGAACAACATCTTCGTCAAACTTACGGTAATTGTACGGAGATCGTTTACGCCTCGCTCAACTGCCTTGAAATTATGAACAAAGGCGTAAGCAAAGGAAACGCCCTTAGAAAAGTATTACACGATTGCCACTACAACAATAGCGCCTGTATCGCTTTCGGTGACGGAATGAATGACGAAACAATGTTAGATTTTGTTGGCAAAGGTTGCATTATGCAAAATGCCAATCCTGCATTGACCCATGCCTTGCCACAACTAGAGATTATCGGGCATCACGCCCACGAGGCGGTAGCGAGCTATCTGCGCGCTACTTTTGGAATTATTTAATATGTTACAACTGTTTTATATTTCTATCGGCGCTGCACTAGGGGCTTGTTCCCGCTGGGGATTAAGCAATTTGCTTAATCCTATTTTTCATCAGTTCGCATTTGGTACCTTAATTGCTAACTATTTAGGCTGTTTTTTAATGGGAATTGTCAGCGGCGCATTGCTTAGTTTTCCAATGATTAGCAGCGAATGGCGACTCTTTTTTATTACCGGTTTTCTTGGTAGTTTAACCACATTTTCTTCCTTTTCCGGTGAAGTTATCGCCATTTTTTTAGGGCAACAACACTTAACAGCAATCGCTGTTATCTGCCTACATTTATTAGGTTGCCTTGCTTTTACCCTATTCGGTATTTTCTTATGGCGACTGCTTTTTGTTGCCTAAACACCATCGTTAAACATAAAAAAATAAGGTGCAGATCAATTTGCACCTTATGTTAGATTCTGTTTGCACTGACTACACGCGCGCCAAAATTTTAAAGGTCAGCGCATAACGATTTTTCGCATCTGCTGCTCGTGTTTCGATAAAATCGGTTTTCCACTGTGCCGGATCAATTTCCGGGAAAAAGGTATCGCCTTGCAATTCAGCATCAATTTCCGTCAGATAAAGCCGATCCGCTTGTGGCAAAGCCTCCGCAAAAAGATGCCCACCACCGATAATCATCACTTCGTTCTCGTCTTGCACCAATGCCAATGCTTGGGATAAATCTGACACCACTTCAATGCCATCCGCGTGAAAACCTTGTCGGGATAACACGATATTTTTGCGATTCGGCAATGCTCTGCCGATCGACTGAAAGGTCTTCCGCCCCATAATCACCGGCTTACCCAATGTATTTTTTTTAAACCACGCTAAATCCGCCGGCAAATGCCAAGGCATTTGATTATCTCGCCCGATTACTCGATTTTTGCTCATCGCGACAATTAAACTCAGCATCCTATTTCCTCACGCCGGTTTAACAATATTGCTTGGATAACAGCCCAGCACTTTAACGAAACTACAGTAAGTTTTTAATTCAGTTAATGCTTGTTGCGTGCGTTCCTGATGTAAATTGGCTTCAATTTCCACATAGAACATCTCTTCCCACGGCTTGCCGTAAATCGGACGAGATTCCAATTTCGTCATAATGATTTGATGCTTCTTAAACACCAGCAACGCATCCACCAATGCGCCGGCTTGCTGTGTTGTCGACATTAGCAACAACGTTTTCGCATTCACTTGCGGCGACACTTCCACCGGTTTTTTACTGATGACAATAAAGCGGGTAATATTATTAACTTGATTAGCAATGCCGTCCTGCAACACTTGCAAACCATAAAGCTTGCCACCTTCTGCATTGCCCAATGCCGCCACATTCGCCCGATTAATTTTCGCCACCAATTGCATTGCGTGCGAAGAACTTTCACAATATTTAACGTGTACACCCTGCAATGAATTGATAAATTGACTGCATTGCTGAATCACTTGTGGATGGCTATATAGCGTGTCAATCTGTGCTAAATCGGTCGGTTGTGAAATCAACACACAATGTTGAATCGGATAAGTCAATTCACCGACCAGATGTAAATCGGTATGCTGCAATAAATCATAGACATCATTGATAGAACCGGAAGTGGTATTTTCCAATGGCAAAACCCCATAATCCGCTTTGCCCTCTTCTACCGCCGCAAACACTTGGCGGAAAGATTCACAACTTAATTCAATCAACCCCTTTTGATAACGCTCGGCATACTGACGTGCTGCCAAATTGGAATAAGAACCCAACATTCCTAAAAAAGCGATATGAATTTGATTATTGCGCTGCTGATTCAGTTTATTCTGCAAATACGCCTGTTGAGTCAACACTGAATCTTCAATAATTTTTTGGAAAACTTCTGTGATATATTGCGGATTTAATTGATAATTTTGGCTATCCGCATAACGAATTAACGCATCCAACAGCTGCTGTTCACGCTCAATATCACGCAACGGTTTTTTCGTGATCTCTTTGCTTCTGACCACATCATAAGCAACTTGATGACGTTCAGCCAATAATCGCAAAATCTCGCGATCAAGTTGAGTAATTTTTTGACGAATTTCGGTTAAATCTAAACTCATACCATTATCCTTTGTTAGGCAAGCTGTTACTGATTATAAAGAATCTGCACGCTTTCACAAGAAATTACCATCTTTAATTCTCTACGAGCATATTTATTGACTTTAAAAAATAAATAACAAAATCAAATAATTAACTCACCATCAACACAACACTTCAAATGTAAAAAAAATGTTGATTTATGTTTTCTTTTTTGATAATTTTAGTTCAGTTTTTAATCTATGTACTAAAGGTGAAACTTATGATTAAATATTTCTTAAATATGAATAGTCTTAATGAGTTAGCACTCTCAAAAACCTCTTCTCTTACTAAAAATATCAAGTACACCCTATCATCTCAAAACACTATTGAAGAGTTAACACTCTCAGGAATTATTCCGCCTA
>NZ_JTJP01000051.1:0-58233 GCF_001678575.1 Gallibacterium genomosp. 1 | reverse complement strand
AAGTCAAAGCCAAAGATGCTGCAGGCAATGAGTCTCCTGAGACCGCAATCACTATAGACATAAAACCACTTGCCTTTGATAGCGAATCGAAGACACCGGCTGCGTCTGTAGCAAACGGAGATAAAGTTATCCTTAATTTAAATGGTAAGGCAGAGTCTGATCATCCAGCGGATACTTTTGATGGTAATAGAGCTACTTTGATCTTTGGTGATGCCATTGCATCTAATGAGAAAGTACATACTCTGACTGGCACAGGAAACAACGGTCGAATTAAGGTATATAATCCAAAACTTGACTGGGATATGCGTACTAGTGATGATGGTACTGGAGCGCAACGGGATCACGCACCGGGTTGGGGTTATGATGAAGAAGCACTCAAACAGGATGCAATCTATAATAGCTATAATCCTAATGACTATAGAGCTTATTTTTATAAATGGACGGGCGCTAGTGATGCTGCGGATATCATTCTTGTAGAGAATGTACAAACTGACCCTGATAATGGCGATACGAAAGTACAAGGTATGATTGTTTCGGAAGCAAAAGGTGCGGAAACAAAACAAGTTCGTTTTGCTCTTGATACGCTTGGTGGTGGCAATGATTATATTAAAGCCAAAGGTGTGGGCGGACACGTGAAAATTAAAACTAACGATGGTGACGATGTCATTGAGTTAGGTTATATGAATGGACGTAAAGGCGTTGGTGTGCCGTACTATGATGGTTCTAACCAAATTGATATGGGTGACGGCAATGATAAATTGTTAGTAACGAGCCATTCCGGAGACCAAGGTGTTTGGCAGAATCTTTATGATAATGGTTCATTGTATTACACCAATGCGAAAATCGATATGGGCGAAGGCAATAATGAAGTGAGTATTTCTCATAATATTATTGCTGGAGCTGAAGACGGTTCGGGGAACTATATTCGCTTTGGTGGCGGTAATGATAAGCTTACCGTAGGTGGATATATAGGTGGTGAATCAGCATCCATCTATACTGGTTATAAATCTTCGAATATTATTGATTTAGGTGGCGGACATAATACGGTTCAAGTGAAAGGCGGTCTTTATCAGCGAGATACAACTAAATTCCTAATGGTGTCCAATGGTTCAAGTGAAGTGACTTTTGGCAATGGAATTGGTGGACGTTCCTCAATGATGATGGGGGATGGAGCTGATACGGTTGTTGTTAATGGTAATGCTGAGTTTAATTCAGAGCCTTATTATTGGTTAGATGGTGCTTTTATTAAAAACATGGAAGAAGGTGCAAAAAATGATATGTACAAAGGTTTTTATGAAACAGCATTTAAACAAAAAGTAAGTGATAAATTGGTTTCTGCTATTGATCGTGCCGGAGCAGGCAGTGAATCTGTATTAGGTGCAAAAGGTTTGAATCCAAATGAAACGAATATGGATAATGCAAGAAACATTGGCACACGTATTGACTTAGGCGCTGGTGAAAATACATTATCAATTTCTGGTTCAGTATTGAGATTGAATTATATTGGTGGTGCTGATAGTGACGCTGTTACTCTTGGCGCAACATCAGAGTCTCGTTTCTGGATGGGAGATGGAACTAATACTCTTTCATTAGGATCAAGCAGTAGTGTTGGTTATTCCGGTGGTACTGGTACAGATACAATTACGATTAATAGTAATGTTAATAATAGTACCTTTAATATTGGTTCCGGTGATAACAGCATAACGATTAGAGGTAATGCTGAACAAACTTGGATCGGTATGAGCAACAATGATCAAGGTTTTGCCCAAAGTGGAAATGATACGGTAACGATTGGAGGTAGCTTCACTGGAAAAGGAATAGAAACTGAGGTTATCAATTTAGGCGCTGGTCAAGATAGTGTAACCATCTCAGGTGAACTCAGAGAATCACTTATCCGAATGGGTGATGGTAATGATAGCATTACGATAAGGGGCATTACCTACGATTCAAATCGTATTGATGCTGGTAATGGTGATGATGTGATTACTGTGACCAATCAAATTAATAGTACGAATACTCACCTTATTGGTGGAGAAGGTAATGATACTTTCACTGTGCAGTACTTTAGAGGCGATAATCAAAATGCAGTAGCAGGGGGAGCGGGTAAGGATACCTTAAATATTATAGGAAATAATAACCAGTTTATCGTAGGATATAGAAGTGGATGGACTAATTTATGGTCGATTGAAGAAATTGTCTTTAAAGGTACTTCAGGAAGAAATACTATTCGTATTGATGAAAAGAGCTTAACTGAAGACAATAATAAATCGCTATATATTAAAAACCAATCTACAGGTTCAAATACTGTAGATGTTAATGCGAAATATTCTTCTAAATCAAGCCAGACACTGCATGAAGATAGAGATAGTAATGGGCAAGATGAAGCTTATAGCTATACAGTTTATAAATTTGATGGAGGATATACGCTTTATATTGAAAATGGCATTAATATTACTTAATGTTTAATCACATTTAAGTTTGAATATACTTTTGTATAAATAAACTGATAATGAACCCATCAAGCTGAGCTTGGTGGGTTTTTTTTAAGATTTTGTTAGGTAGAAGGTAGTACCTTTAAATTTAAGATGGCGACAAGTGAGGAAAGCTTCCTGTTGTGTTTGTGAAATTTGAGAATAATTGGAGGTTAAATGGTGTTATTGATATTAGCGGTTAAACGCTGTAATAATCGATCCATAGCACGATAACCTAGTGCTTCAGCTAGATGAATGCGTTGGATTTGCTCTTCACCTGCCAGATCGGCGATAGTGCGAGAAACTCGTAAAATGCGATGATAGGCTCTAACAGAAAGCCCAAGTTTATTTAATGCATTTTCAAGAAAAATGGCATCATCTTGTATTAATTTGCAATATTGTTCGATCTCTTTGCCAGATAAATGGGCATTAATTTTTCCGCAACGAGAGAGTTGTTTTTTCCTCGCCTGTATCACGATATGTTTTAATTTTTCACTGTTGTTTTCGTCTTTAGGTAATTGTTGCAAAGTACCTTGTGGGAGTAATGGCACTTCAATTGAGAGATCAAATCGGTCAAGAAAAGGTCCGGATAATCGATTAAGGTAGCGCATAATCTGTTGTGGCGAGGTGCGGTTATGTGTGCCTTGATAATGCCCTGTTGGGCTAGGGTTCATTGCAGCGATCAGTTGAAATTTTGCTGGAAAGGTAACTTTAGCTGCCGTACGAGAGATAATAATTTCGCCACTCTCTAATGGCTCTCGCAAGGCATCAAGCACTTTTCGATCAAATTCCGGTAATTCATCTAAAAAAAGTACACCATTATGAGCAAGAGAAATTTCTCCCGGTTTAGGAATAGTGCCACCACCAACTAACGCCGCCATTGAGGCACTGTGATGTGGTGAGCGGAATGGGCGTTGTTTCCAATGCTGATAATCCACACAACGTTGTACTAAGCTATTAATGGCAGCCGTTTCTATCGCTTCTTGTTCTGTCATCTCTGGCAATAGTGTTGTTAATCGACTTGCCAACATAGTTTTGCCTGTACCGGGTGGCCCTAAAAAGAGGAGATTATGCTGTCCGGCAGCGGCAATGAGCAATGCCCGTTTAGCGTGTTGTTGTCCGATAATATCTGTCATATCCAGTAAATGGGGGTTTTTAGAATGGGAAACTGGCGGTAATTGTTGTGCTATCGGCAATTTTTGTTGCTGATTCAAAAAACTGACAACATCTAATAGCGAGTCGGCAAAATAGGTTTGTGTGTTGGCAACTAAGGTTGCTTCTTGAGCATTTTGTTTGGCGATAATTAATTCACGTTTTGCGTTATTCGCCGCCAAAATAGCCGGAATAACGCCTTGTACGCCACGTAAATTTCCAGTAAGTGCCAGTTCACCGACAAATTCGAAAGATTGTAACCGCTTAGCATCAATTTGCCCGGAAGCCGCCAAAATGCCTAAGGCGATGGGAAGATCAAAGCGCCCGCCCTCTTTCGGCAGATCCGCCGGTGCCAGATTAATAGTAATGCGTTGTGTCGGATAGACAAAATTAGCATTGATTAAGGCACTGCGGACACGATCTCTTGCCTCTTTTACGGTGGTTTCCGGTAAGCCGACCAAGGTTAATCCCGGTGCGCCGTTACTCATATGGACTTCAATTGTGATTAATGGTGCTTGTACGCCGATAGAGGCACGGCTGTAAACAACTGCTAATGACATAAAATTCCTCAATGCAAAATAAGGACAAGCATAGAGAAAAAATGCAGATATAGAAAAATGTTGTGAGTAGTTTTGTGATGATGATCGAAAAAAGAAAATTTTGTGATAATGATGGGCGCTATTTTCTACCCATCATTAATGAAATTATTTAACTTCTACGCCTTTTGCTTGTAAGTCGGCGTGGTAGGAGGAACGAACGAAAGGGCCACAAGCTGCGTGTTCAAATCCCATCTCTTTTGCCCTGCTTCTGAATTGGTCAAATTCACTTGGTGGCACATAACGTGCTACTGGTAAGTGGTGGCGACTTGGTTGTAAATATTGACCTAACGTTAACATTGTTACGCCATTATCACGAAGATCCTGCATTACTTGTAAAATTTCTTCGTTGGTTTCACCTAAGCCAACCATTAAGCCTGATTTAGTTGGAATGTTCGGGAACATTTGTTTAAATTCGCGCAGTAAGCGTAAAGACCATTGGTAATCTGCACCCGGACGAACTTCTTTATATAAGCGAGGAATATTTTCTAGGTTGTGATTGAAAACATCAGGTGGATTTTGCGCTAATTTTTCCAGTGCAACCTCAATACGACCACGAAAATCAGGTACTAAAATTTCAATTTTAATATTTGGATTTAATGCTCGAATTTCTTTTACACATTCGGCAAAATGACCTGCCCCACCGTCACGAAGATCATCACGATCCACAGAAGTGATCACTACATAGCGTAATCCCATATCGTGAATAGTTTGTGCTAATTTTTTAGGTTCTTCCGGATCAGGTGGCAATGGTTTGCCGTGTGCTACATCACAGAATGGGCAACGGCGTGTACAGATAGCACCTAAAATCATAAAAGTTGCGGTTCCGTGATGGAAGCATTCAGCAAGGTTTGGGCAAGAGGCTTCTTCACATACAGAGTTCAAGCCGTTCTTACGCATTGCCTTTTTGATATTTAAGATTTTTTCAGTATTCGCCGGCAGTTTAATTTTCATCCATTCCGGCTTGGGTAATAGCTCTTGGTTCGGATCAATATTTTTTACCGGAATAATTGAAGTCTTAGCGGCATCACGATATTTAACGCCACGTTCCATTTTAAACGGAGTGCCCATATTTTTTCCTTATTGTGTGTTGTCCAGACCATCGACAAAAGTGAATTGTTGATAGCCGATTAAACGGGTGAAATGTTCGATTAATTTAGGTGCAACGTCGGCACAGGTAATAGGTTCTTTAACAAAATCTTGTAGTTGACACATTTCCAAGCCGGCATAGCCGCAAGGATTAATGTTATGAAACGGCGAAAGATCCATATGAATATTAAAGGCTAATCCGTGGAATGAGCAACCTTTGCGGATACGTAAGCCGAGAGAACAGATTTTTTTGCCGTTGATATAAACACCCGGTGCATCCGGTTTTGGATAGCCTTCAATGCCGTAATCAGCCAGCGTGTTCACTACGCATTGTTCCAGATCGGTAACTAAATCTCTTACCGAAAGTGGCGATTCTTTACCGGATAATTTATCAATCGCTTTGCGGCGTTTAATATCAACCAGAATGTACATCACTTGTTGCCCCGGTCCGTGGTAGGTAACTTGCCCGCCACGGTCGGATTGAACGATAGGAATGTCGGTTTTGGTTAGAATGTGTTCCGGTTTACCTGCCTGACCTTGGGTAAACACCGGAGGATGTTGCACTAACCAAATTTCATCAATCGTATCGGCAGTACGCTGATCAGTGAATTGTTGCATACGGTGCCAAATCGTATCGTAAGGTTGTACGCCAAGCTGACGAATAATCACTTTTTGTTCAATCTGTTCTATTGTACTTCCCATAATGCAACCTTGGTTATAGTACCATTTTGACCAATTCAATTTCAGCCAATTCTTTATATAAACGTTCCACCTGTTCAATATTTTGTGCGTTGATGGTGATCGAAACCGAGTGATATTTACCATTACGGCTTGGCTTTACAGACGGACTGTAATCGCCCGGTGCGTGCTGTTGTACGACGGCAAGGACACGATCGGTAAGTTCCGGATGTGCAAGCCCAACAACTTTATATGGGAAATCACACGGGAATTCGAGTAAATCTTTAAGTTTTGGTTGTTCTTGTTGTTGCATAATTTCCTCTCTTAACTGTGATTTTATCTTTGGATGCCGATTAACCTTGCTGTTCACGACAGCAAAAGGTCATTTTTAAAAATAGCTGTACAACGCTCTGAGCGTTATTCTGCAAATTAAAACATCCAACAGATAATGGCATTTAACCCACCCTAAATAAGGTGGGTTAGCAAAATTTCAAGTCGTGGTGTTAAAAAAGTGTTAAGGAAGACTTATCTAACTAAACATACTTTTTACTGTAAGCACCAGCCAGTCCCACGCTTTGCCAAAGAAACCGGCTTCTTCAACATTGTTCATTACTTGAAGATCGGCTTTTTGAATATCTTTACCATCAAGTTGATAAACGATAGAACCGACAACTTGTCCCTGTTTTAAAGGTGCTTCAAGGAATTTTTGATTGAGTTGGTAGCGTGCTTTAATGGCTTGACTTTTGCCTTTCGGAATAACTAAATAAACATCGGAAAGTGTGCCGAGTTTGATTTTGCTTTCTTTACCGTAATAAACCGGCTGTTCGGAAACAACTTGATTGGCAGCGAGCGGTTTGACATTCTCAAAATTCGCAAAGCCCCATTGTAGTAGTTTCTTGCTTTCAATTTCGCGACCTTTAAAGGAACTTACCCCCATTACCACCGAGATCAAACGCATATTATTGTTAACTGCGGAGGCAACTAAGTTATAACCCGCTTCATTGGTGTGTCCGGTTTTTAAGCCGTCAACAGTTAGGTTTTTATCCCATAATAAGCCATTACGGTTAGGTTGTTTGATATTATTGAAAGTGAACTCTTTTTCGGCATAAATATGATACTCTTCCGGTAAATCACGAATAATTCGTGCGCCGATAAGTGCCATATCTCGTGAGGTGGAGTATTGATTTTCGTGATCAAGACCGTGTACTGTTTCAAAGTGTGTATTCTTTAAGCCGAATTGATCGACATATTGATTCATCATATTGATGAAATTTGCTTGAGAGCCTGCAAGGTATTTTGCCATTGCTACGCAAGCATCATTTCCTGAAGCAATAATAATGCCCCGATTTAAGTCGGAAACGGAAACTTGTTGATTGACATTCAAAAACATTTTTGATGATCCTGGGAAATTTTTCCCCCAAGATTCTTCGTCAATCGTTACCATATCGGTATTATGGATTCTTCCCTCTTTCAAGGCTTGACCGATAACATAACTTGTCATCATTTTGGTTAATGATGCCGGATAATGTTTCTGATCTGGGTTGAGTGCCGCCAACACGGCACCGCTATTGTAATCCATCAAGATATAGGTTTGTGCGTTAATTTGCGGTGGAGCAATATCATAAAGACCTTCCGCAAAAGCAACAGAGATACTGGAAAAACCGAGTAAACCGGCAAAGGCGAGTTTTTTCAGTTTTTTAGAATACAACGACATTTTTTCATCCTTACAACGTTAATTAGTAGCGATAAGTATAGAGTTGACTATCCTCCGTCTGTAAACGAGAAAAAGCGAGTTTGATGCTGTTTACTTTATTGGGGTCGAGAACAGGCCCAATATGAATGTTATATTTATCCCCTTCTTGGGTAATTTCTGTTTTTATATCATCAATAGCTAATGCAGAAATTAGCTGTTCCGCTTTCTCTTTGCTTACAATGTTATTGGCAGTCAATCTAAATTGTTTGCTTACCCTTTGGTTATTAACAATAACGTTGTTCTCTTTCTGTGTATTAAGGCGAGAGGCAATGAGTGTTTTTCCACCTTTACCAGAGAGATTACCGTTACGGTCAATAATCACCATATCAAGTTTTACATTAGCAACGCCGTGACTGGTCATTCCCAGTTCTTTGGCTGCTGCTTTTGATAGATCAATAATCCTATTTGAATGGAATGGACCTCGATCGTTAATTCTGACAACCACTTTTTTGTGATTGCGTAAGTTTGTTACCAGCACGTAACTGTTTAAAGGTAATGTTTTATGTGCTGCAGTAAACAGCTTTTCATTATAGACTTCACCGCTGGAGGTTTTTTGCCCCACAAATTTAGGATGATAAAAGCTAGCTTTTCCTTGTTTGGCATAAGTTTTAGCCTCTTTTGTGGAAACTGTGCGATAACGTACTCCTTTGACGGTGTAAGTTTTACTTTTTGTTTTTTTAGGATGATATTGCAGTTTCGGCCCTGCAATACCATAAATTTTTTTTGTTTCGTTATGTGTTCCTGTTTTGGCTATTGCAAAAGAACTTTGAAAAAGAAAAAGCAAAATAGCCAACATAGCAAAATGTTTCTTTAGTTTCATATTAAATATGTTCCCTAACTTTCTTTGATTGCTCAAATGGAAATTAGCTTCCATGAGAAAGCATTCGTCGATGTGTATGAATTGACATAATTAAGCCGAAACTAGCCATTAATGTCACAAACGATGTTCCACCATAGCTGACTAGCGGTAATGGAACACCAACAACAGGCAAAATACCACTCACCATACCAATATTAACAAAGACATAAACAAAGAATATCAATGTTAAAGCGCCGGTCAAAATTCGACCGAAGGCGTCTTGTGCTTTCGCACCAATGATTAATCCTCTCCCGATAATAAATAAGTAAATGATTAATAAAACGATAATCCCAATTAATCCGTACTCTTCACTTAATACTGCAAAAATAAAGTCAGTATGAGGCTCAGGTAGAAATTCTAACTGAGATTGTGTTCCCATCATCCAACCTTTACCGAACAAACCTCCTGAACCGATAGCGATTTTTGATTGAATAATGTGATACCCTGCACCTAAAGGATCTTTTTCAGGATCAAGCAGGGTTAATACCCGTGTTTTTTGGTAATCGTGCATTAAGTAAAACCATAACACGGGAATAAAACCAGCAACGCCAATAACAGCTGTCGCTATTAACTTCCAGCTCATTCCAGCAAGAAACACCACAAAAATGCCAGATGCCGCAACAAGAATAGAGGTTCCCAAATCGGGTTGTATTGCTACCAATAAAGTAGGCGCAATAATTAAGGCTAAGGCAATGATAGTATTGCCGAAGCTGGGCGGTAATTGCCGTTTACCTAAAAAAGTCGCCACCATTAACGGCACCGACAATTTTATCAGTTCTGATGGCTGGAAGCGAAATAGCCCTAAATCCAACCAACGTTGTGCGCCTTTACTGGTTGTACCGATTAAATCTACCAAAATCAGCAAGATAATACCGATTAAATATAAGTACGGTGCTAATTTTTGATAGAAGCGGGGCGGCAGTTGTGCAAAAACAAATAGCACGGTAAACCCCATTGCTACCTGCATTATTCGATTATCGAACATTTTTTCACTGCCACCTGAAGCACTGTAAAGCACAATTAAACCATAAATTACCACGATTATTAAGCCTAAAAGCAGCTTTAAATCAATGTGCAATCTCTGCCACAAAGTAGTTATTGTATGCTTTTCTGTCATTGTGTCGATACTCCGCTTGGATTAACTGGGGATGTTTGTGGTTGATGCGCAAAATAATAATCAAAAATTTGTCTGACGATAGGTGCGGCATTTCCTGAGCCTCCGCCAGCGTTTTCCATAATAATGGTTACAATTACCTCTGGATCATTAAATGGTGCATAAGCATTAAACCAAGCGTGATCGTGCAGGTGTTTAGACAAGTTTTTTGAGTTATAAGTTTCATTCTCTTTTAGACTGAATACTTGCGCTGTTCCCGATTTACCAGCCACTTTGTAAGGGGTACCGGCAAAAGCTTTACGAGCTGTGCCATTTGGGCTGTTGACTACGCCGTACATTCCCTGTTTTGCAATATTCCAATAAATATCATTTGGTTCGGTAATATCAGGATATTGATGTTTATCTTGATAATATTCGACCTGATTGCCGATAATTTCTTGCATTAAATGCGGAGTATTAACTTTGCCGTTATTAATCAGAATAGATAATGCTTTTGCTAACTGTAACGGTGTTGCTGTCCAATAACCTTGCCCAATACCAACTGGAATGGTATCCCCTTGGAACCAAGGCTTTTTATAGCGTTTTTGTTTCCAAGCTCTGGTTGGCATAACACCGTTCGTTTCTTCTAAAATATCGATTCCAGTGAGTTGACCGAAGCCGAATTTCATCATCCAATCCGACAGACGATCAATTCCCATTTGGTAGGCAACATTATAGAAAAAGGTATCTGATGATTCGGTAATGCCTTTGATAACATTAGTAGCACCGTGACCTGTTTTTAGCCAATCACGGAAACGCTTATTAGTGTTTGGGATCATAAAGTAACCGGGATCATAGAAAGTGGTATTGGGTGTAATAACACCTTCGGTTAATGCGGCAACCGCAATAAAAGGTTTTACTGTTGATGCTGGTGGATAAGCACCTTGTAATGCACGACTGTATAATGGACGCTCTGGATCATTCAATAATCTTTGATAATTTTGATAGGAAATACCGTCCACGAATAGATTATTGTCATAGCTTGGTGTTGAAACCATCGCTAAAATGCTGCTGTCTTTTGGGTTCATTACCACGACCGCTGCTTTTTGATTGCCGAGAAGATTAAAAATATAACGTTGTAAATCAACATCTAAGGTTAAACGAATATTTTTACCAGCAACAGCAGGTTGTTCACGTAATTTACGAATAACTTTGCCTTGGCTGTTCACTTCCACCTCTTCAAAACCGACTTGACCGTGTAGTTCATCTTCATAATAACGTTCAATACCGAGTTTGCCGATGTCGTGTGTGCCAGAATAATTGGCTTCTTTTTCTTCTTGTTTCAAGCGTTCAACATCACGGTCATTAATTCGTGCAACATAACCGAGAATATGTGTGAGTGGCTCGCCATATAGATAATGTCTTTTAAAATAAGGCTTTACTTCTAAACTTGGAAATGCATATTGATTAACGGAAAAACGTGCAATTTGATCTTCGCTTAAATCAGCTTTTAATAAAATCGGTGTATAACGTTGTGAACGGCGACGTTCTTTTTTAAAAGCATCAATATCGTCATCAGTCAAGCCAACAATTTGCCGTAATTGATTGAATGTTTGTTCTAAATTATCCACTTTTTCCGGTATGATGTATAAACCGAAAAACGTGAGGTTTTCCGCTAAGATTTTGTTATTTCTATCATAAATAATGCCACGAGTTGGGGCAATAGGTAGCAGTTTAATACGGTTACCGTTGGAACGTGTTTGGTAGGTGTCGTAATTAACAACCTGTAAATTGTATAAATTCGTTAAAAGTACTCCGGTGAGAATGAGTACACCGATAAATGAAATTAATGCACGACGAGCAAACAGATTGCTTTCTGCTTGATTGTCACGAATAGTCTCTTTTTCTTGCAAAAATTTCATTAATTTCATCTGGATTATTCTCGATGATAGGGGTGATTGGCAGTTAAACTCCAAGCGCGATATAAACTTTCTGCAACTACAATGCGTACTAAAGGGTGCGGCATAGTGAGTGCAGAAAGTGACCAACTGCGTTCAGCAGCCTGTTTGCACTCAGGAGATAAACCTTCAGGTCCACCGATTAATAAACAGACATCACGACCGTCCTGTTTCCAGCTTTCGAGTTGTTGCGCCAGTTGTGGTGTTGTCCAAGGTTTACCTGGAATATCGAGTGTGACAATCAGGCTGTTTTTCCCGCAAGCAGCCAACATTGCTTCTCCCTCTTTCTCTAAGATACGTTTAATATCTGCGTTTTTGCCACGTTTACCGGCAGGAATTTCGATCAACTCCAAAGGTAAATCTTTCGGGAAACGGCGTTGATATTCGGTGAATCCTTCAGTGACCCAAGCTGGCATTTTGGTACCGACGGCAATTAACTGTAATTTCATTGTTATGCCCACAGTTTTTCTAATTGGTAAAGCGTGCGCGCCTCTTCTTGCATAATATGTACCATCACTTGCCCAAAATCGACCACAATCCAGTCGCTGGTGTTAAAGCCCTCTGCACCGAAACTTTCAATCTGATGCTGTTTGCAATAAGCGATCAAATTTTCAGCCAGAGAGGCAACGTGGCGACTTGAATTGCCGGTACAGATCACAAGATCATCGGTAATCGGAGATTTTCCTTTTACATCAAGCACTAAAATATCTTTTGCTTTCAGATTGTCTAATTGTTCGACAATAGTTTCTAACACGTAAAACCCCTTTTTTGGTTAAAAAATAGTCCTAATTAAAATTTTAAGGCGCGAATTGTATCACGATCTTGCTTTGCGTGGAAATCTCCGTTTCGGCAGCGGCAACAGTGCAGAAGGATCGTAATGACTGACCGGAATGGAATGTCCGATATATTGTTCAATCGCCGGCAGATTAACCGCATAATCTTCACAAGCAAAACTGATTGAAATTCCGTTTTCTCCGGCACGTCCAGTTCGACCGATACGGTGTACATAATCTTCATAGTCATCGGGTAAATCATAATTGAAAACGTGCGTTACTTGCGGAATGTGTAATCCTCTTGCCGCAACATCGGTCGCAACCAGAATATCCAATTGCCCATTCGCAAATTGTTCCAATAAAGCGAAGCGTTTTTTCTGTGGCACATCACCGGTGAGTAAGCCCGCCCTTAATTGATCAGCAACTAAATATTGCCAAATTTTTTCACATTGATGCTTGGTATTAGCAAAAATGATGCAACGTTCTGGCCATTCCTCTTCCAAAAGGGTCAACAGTAATTTCATTTTGTCCTGATTAGAGGGATAAAACAGCTCTTCTTTGACCGTATCTGCGGTTTTATAGGCGGATTCAATTTCAATGTAATGCGGATCATTCATATCTTCGAAAGCCAATTCGCGTACTTTAAAGGAGAGCGTGGCAGAGAATAACATTGTTAGACGTTTACTCGGAGGCGGACAATGGCGCAAAATATAGCGAATATCGCGAATAAAGCCGAGATCAAACATTCTATCCGCTTCATCAAGCACCACAACTTGAACGTGATCGAGCGAAATAATGCGCTGTTTCATATAGTCAATCACACGACCTGTGGTGCCGATAAGAATATTCACGCCTTGTTGCAAAGCTTGAAGCTGTTTGTCATAACCATCGCCGCCGTACGCTAAACCCAGTTTTAATCCGGTAGTTTGCGCAAAGTGTTGGGCATCGTGATAAATTTGGACGGCAAGTTCACGTGTCGGAGCGAGAATAATGGCGGCCAATGTGTGATGCGACGCCGGCTCTTGAATGAGTTTTTGAAAAAGTGCTGTTAAAAAGGCAACGGTTTTCCCTGTACCTGTTTGTGCTTGTCCGGCGATATCTTTACCTGCCAATGAGTAAGGCAAGGAGTCCGCTTGAATCGGTGTGCAATACGTCATTCCCATTTTTTGCAAAGCCGAGAGAATGTTCGGATGAAGATTAAAATCACTAAATTTCGTTGAAGTTAAATATTGATGTTCCATAATAAATTAAAAAAATCTCTGCTGAATAGGCTGAATTCAGCGAGAAATTCTACTCTAAAACTGGACATTAGTCTTATTTAATGGTAACTTTGCGCCATTAAATTTTTTCTCATATCCAACTTTACAATTCGTTTTTTAATCTAATCTAACAACATTTCAGTCATTATGAATTTAACAGAATTAAAAAATATGCCCGTTTCTGAGCTGGTTAAATTAGGCGAAGAACAAATGGGGCTAGAAAATTTAGCACGTCTAAGAAAACAGGACATCATTTTTGCCATTTTAAAACAGCATTCAAAAAGTGGAGAAGATATCTTCGGAGATGGTGTTTTAGAAATTTTGCCGGATGGTTTCGGTTTTTTACGTTCCGCAGATAGTTCTTATTTGGCTGGACCAGATGATATCTATGTTTCGCCGAGTCAGATTCGCCGTTTTAATTTGCGCACCGGTGATATGATTGAGGGGAAAATCAGACCGCCGAAAGAGGGTGAACGCTATTTTGCCTTATTAAAAGTGAATCAAGTCAATGACGACCGTCCTGAAATTTCCCGCAATAAAATCCTATTTGAAAATTTAACGCCGCTTCACGCTAATTATCGCTTACGAATGGAACGTGGTAACGGTTCAACCGAAGATTTAACCGCACGTATTCTTGATTTGGCTGCACCGATTGGTAAAGGTCAACGTGCGTTAATCGTTGCACCACCAAAAGCAGGTAAAACAATGTTTTTGCAAAACATTGCACAAAGCATCACTTATAACTATCCGGAATGTATTTTAATGGTGTTGTTGATTGACGAACGTCCAGAAGAAGTGACTGAAATGCAACGTTTAGTGAAGGGTGAAGTGGTAGCTTCTACTTTCGATGAACCGGCGGCACGCCACGTTCAAGTGGCTGAAATGGTGATTGAAAAAGCAAAACGTTTGGTTGAGCATAAAAAAGATGTGGTCATTTTGTTAGATTCTATTACACGTTTAGCGCGCGCTTACAACACAGTTACACCGGCTTCGGGTAAAGTGTTGTCCGGTGGGGTAGATGCAAATGCCTTGCATCGCCCTAAACGTTTCTTTGGTGCTGCGCGTAATGTTGAAGAGGGCGGCAGCTTAACTATTATCGCTACTGCATTGGTTGATACCGGCTCTAAAATGGATGAAGTGATTTACGAGGAGTTCAAAGGAACCGGTAATATGGAGCTTCACCTTTCTCGTAAGATTGCGGAAAAACGCGTCTTCCCAGCAATTGATTTTAATAGTTCAGGTACACGTAAAGAAGAGTTGCTTACCACGCCGGATGAGTTACAAAAAATGTGGATTTTACGCAAAATTGTGCATCCTATGGGTGAAATTGAAGCGATGGAATTCTTAATTGATAAATTGTCGATGACGAAAACCAATGAAGAATTTTTTGAAGCGATGAAACGCTCTTAGTTAAAAAATATTTTGATAAAAACTACCTTATTTTGTTTTGAACTTAGCGATAAATAGGGTGGTTTTTTTATGAATAAATTACTATGTAACATTTTTTCTATTTATCAGAATAATCTATAAATCCCCGCCCTTTAAGGCGGGAGGATGTTAAGCTCTGGTGGCGTAATCGCCTTGGCAGATCCATTTGTAGGTGGTGAGTGCTTCCAATCCCATCGGGCCTCGAGCGTGCAGTTTTTGAGTGCTGACCGCAACTTCTGCACCTAAGCCGAACTCGCCTCCGTCAGTGAAGCGTGTACTTGCATTGAGATAAACAGCAGCTGAGTCAACCTGTTGGGCG
The DNA here is from genome assembly GCF_001678575.1 of Gallibacterium genomosp. 1. Lineage (NCBI taxonomy): Bacteria > Pseudomonadati > Pseudomonadota > Gammaproteobacteria > Pasteurellales > Pasteurellaceae > Gallibacterium > Gallibacterium genomosp. 1. The sequence goes on along the minus strand of NZ_JTJP01000051.1, from coordinate 42,805 downwards.
AATTGCATTAATCGTTGTGGATTTTGACTTAAAATGCCGTCAGAGTGTTGACTTCCATAGCGGCGGATATGAGCGATTGCTTGATTAATATCTTTCACGATCACTACATTCAAATCGTAAGATAACCACTCTTCAGAGAGAGAGTTTTCTTGCAAAGTATGTACGCGATCACAATGTTGTTGCAGAATTGCTTTAGCTGTAGCATCAGCGTGGAAGTTGATGTTCGGCGTTTTAGCATAAGTAGCAAGTTTAGGTAAGAAAGTTTCAGCAATACTTTCTTGAACCAATAAAGTTTCTAACGTATTACAGGTGCTAGGGCGTTGTGTTTTAGCGTTATGAATAACCGCTAATGCTTTTTCAAGATTAGCACTTTCTTCAACAAAAAGATGGCAAACGCCAATACCGCCAACTATTACAGGAATAGTGGATTGTTCTTTGCATAGTTTGTGCAAGCCGGCACCACCACGTGGGATAATCATATCGATATAACGATCAAGTTTTAATAATTGTGTGATTAAGTTTCGATCCGGATTAGTAATTACTTGTACTGTAGTTGTTGGTAGTTGAGCTTGAATCAATGCCTGTTGAATGATCTCAACTAAAATCTTATTGCTGTGAGCAGTTTCTTTACCGCCACGCAAAATAACAGCATTTCCAGTTTTTAAGCATAAGCAGGCAACATCTACGGTAACATTTGGTCTGGCCTCATAAATTACACCGATAACGCCTATCGGCACACGTTTACGCTGAATGTGAATACCACTATCCAACTCAGCACCGTCAATAATATTTCCAACCGGGTCGGCAAGCGAAATAATATGTTTTACTTCATGAATAATATTGTCCAAGCGACTTTCTGTAAGGAGTAGTCGATCGATTAATGCTTCGCTAAGCCCTTGTTGGCGCGCATTTTCAATATCTTTAGCATTGGCGGCAAGAATATCACTCTGACGATCTTTTAATTGTTCGGCAATTTTTGCCAATGCACTGTTTTTTTGTTGATGAGAGAGAGCCGCAAGCTGATAAGAAGCCTGTTTGGCTTGTTGCCCTATTTGTTGTAAATCTATCATTTCCATTCCTTATAATAAAACGAGATCGTCACAATGCACTACTACCGATCCATATTCATAACCTAGAATATCGTTAATTTTGCTTGATTGTTGCCCTTTAATACGTTGCAGTGCATCGCTGTTATAGCGCACCATTGCTCTGGCTAAAGCTTTACCCTGCTGGTTTTGTAACAGTACCACTTCTCCGCGAGAAAAAGTACCTTCAACAATACGAATCCCAGCCGGTAGTAATGATTTATGTTGTATCGTCAATGCCTGCTCTGCACCATTATCGACCGTTATATAACCGGTAATCGGTGCGGCAAATAACCACTGTTTACGGCTTTCGATACCATGTGACGCTACTGTAAATTTTGTGCCGATTTCTAAATTATTGGCTAAATCAATAATCACATTCTTACGTCCGCCAGGTGCGATAATGGTTTCGATACCGGAACGAGTAGCAATATCGGCAGCGGTAATTTTAGTAGACATTCCACCCGTACCTAAGCCGGATACGCTACCTCCAGCAATTGCTTTGGTATCTTCAGTAATTTTCTCTACAACAGGAATCAGTTTTGCATTTGGGTTATTGCGTGGGTCGCAATTGAATAAACCTTGTTGGTCGGTTAATAAATAGAGCTGATCAGCGTGTGATAAAATTGCAGTTAATGCTGAGAGATTGTCATTATCACCGACTTTAATTTCTGCTGTTGCCACGGCATCATTTTCATTGATTACAGGGATAATCTGATTTTCTAACATTGCCATTAGTGTGTCGCGTGCATTAAGAAAACGTTCTCGATCTTCAAAGTCAGCACGAGTTAATAGAACTTGCCCGATTTTAATATCATAAATTTGGAATAGCTGCTCCCAAGTTTGGATGAGTTGGCTTTGACCTACAGCTGCTAATAACTGTTTAGAGGCAATTGTTGCCGGTAATTGCGGATTGTTCAGATAATAACGACCAGCAGCAACTGCACCAGAAGTGACAATAATAAGACGATAACCCTGTTGGTGGAGAGTGGCACATTGACGTACGATTTCAAGCATATGAGGTCGATTTAATTTTGATGAACCTTGTGTTAGTACGCTGGTACCGAATTTTAAGACAATAGTTTTCATAATAACGAGTGATTGATTTGAAAGCGATTAAGTTAGCATTAAATACTTTAAAAAGCGAATAAAAGTCAACGTGTTTAAGATATAGGAGGCACGTTTTCGGACACGCTAATTTTTATGCGGTATTTTTACTAACGTATGTGCAAATTTGAGCTGTATAAAGATAAACCAGAGTACTGCAATAATGGCTAGGAGCGCACCGATTGAACCAATATAACTCAGCCCTAAATAGTGCATTACCTGATTGCCTATCAACGCACCTGCACCAATACCAACATTATAGATACCGGAAAAAATAGATGTTGCTACATCAGTTGCATCGGGAGACAGTTGTAGAACACGCATTTGCATACCTAAACCGAGAGCTGAGATGCCGATCCCCCATATAAATACTAATAAAAATATCGCTGTTGAATGTGTTCCGATTTGGTTTAATAGTGCGAGAGACAGCAGTAATATCAGCATCGAACTGAGTAGAAATTTATTTGGGTTAAGATGATAAAAAAGGTTAAACAATAGACTGGCGACTAAGCCAGATAACCCAAAAATTAATAATGCTGCTGTTGCTACATTGTCAGAGATATGACTGATTTGTATCATAAACGGTTCAATGTAGCTGTAAGCCGTGAAGTGGGCGGCAATCACAATGGCAGTGAGTAGATAAATACCCATTAACATTGGACGGCGAGCTAATATTGGCAAACTTTCGATTGAACCCGCGTTTTTACTTGGCAGGTGAGGAAGTAATTTAGCAATAGTGATCATAATGATTATCGCAGCGATGGCTATAATGGCGAAGGTAGTGCGCCAGCTTAACCATTGTCCTATCACTCTGCCTAGCGGCAAGCCAAGAACCATTGCCAAGGCGGTACCCATTTCCAACAAACCTAATGCCTGAGTGCGTTTGTCGCGCGGAGCAACGCGCATTACTAAGGAAGCTGTGATTGACCAGAATATTGAATGGGTTAAGGCGATGCCGGCTCGGGAAAGCAATAAAATCCAATAGTTCCAAGCGCAGGCGGATAAAATATGGCAGGCAACAAAAACAATAAAGAGTTTGACGAGCAAACTGCGGCGCTCCAATGCTGAAGTCATCAACATACAAGGCAATGACATCAATGCCACAATCCAAGCATATACCGTAATCATCAAGCCAACTTCAGAAACCGGCATATGAAAACTGTCGGCAATATCACTCAAGAGCGCGACAGGAATATATTCTGTGGTATTGAATACAAAAGCGGCAAATGCCATAACTATGACACGAGTATATTCAATACGGCGAACAACATTTTTGGCTAACATCTAATTAACTGTTCCTATTTTTTATTTATTGTATTTCTTAGCGTCGGGCTAATAGTAGTACTTAATGAAAACTTCGTATACTGATTTTTCATTTATTCAGCGTGGAAAAGTGTAGCTTTAAAAAGGTTTGATCTGGGTTAAGTGTTGTTAAGGAAAGTTTCTTTTATAATAGCGACTCAAAATTTATAGGGTAAAAAGTATGGCTAAATTATCACAAGAAGATCAGCAAGAGATAACGCGACTTTGCGCTAAAGCGGCATTGTTAATGTTGCAGTATGGCGCAGAAAGTATTTTAGTCGATCAGGCTGCGACTAGATTAGGAATGGCTTTGGGAATGGATAGCGTTGAATGTGCTTTAACACCGAATGCAATTGTTGTCACTACACGTTATCAGGATCATTGTATTACCACTACTAGAAGAAATTATGATAGCGGAATTAATATGGCGGTAGTGACACAGGTTCAGCGCATAATAATTGCGGCTGAACATAAAATTTATGGTATATATCAAGTGCATAAGAAATTAGAACAAGTGAAACCGTTGAAATATAATCGCTGGTTTGTCGTGTTAATGGTGGGATTGTCCTGTGCTAGTTTTGCCCGATTGGCAGGTGGTGATGTAATGATCTCCTTTATTACTTTTTGGGCTTCAGCAGTGGCAATGTTTGTTAGACAGGAGATTGGTAAACGGCACTATAATCCACTGATTAACTTTTCGGTAACCGCCTTTGTGGCTTCCTGTATTTCCGGTCAAGCATTACTTCATCATCTAGGAAATGCTCCTGAAATTGCTTTAGCATCGAGTGTATTATTATTGGTTCCCGGTTTTCCATTAATTAATTCACTTTCAGATGTATTAAAAGGATATGTCAGTATGGGAATCAGTCGTTGGGCAGTTGCGACAGTACTGACATTCGGAGCTTGTATTGGTATCGTGTTTGCATTAGCGTTTCTGCATATTAATGCTTGGGGGTAAAATGGATATTTTATTAACATTGCTAGATGATCTTTTTTTTGCTGCGATACCGGCGGTCGGTTTTGCTTTAATTTTTAATGTACCTCCTAAGGCTTTGAAATATTGTGCTACTCTAGGTGCATTGGGGCATTGTTTTAGAACTGTTTTGGTGAATTATTGTGATGTTCCAGTAGTTTTCAGCACATTTTTTGCGGCAGCATTGATCGGTTTTATTGGAGTTTATCTTTCACAACGTTTTTTGGCTCATCCGAAAGTGTTTACTGTTGCTGCTATTATTCCGATGATTCCCGGTGTTTATGCTTATAAAGCAATGATTGCGATTGTACAAATTCACCATTACAGCTATAGCGAAGCGTTATTGGCACAGGCATTGGAATATTTCATTAAAACCGGTTTTATTCTTGCAGCGTTGGTATTTGGTTTGGCACTGCCAGGACAACTCTTCTACCGCAGAAAACCTGTGGTTTAAAGATAGAATGCGCTTTTATGGTGTGATTGAGCAAAAATTAAAACAACAAATAATTTTTGTATGAAAACTGGCAATAAAATGCTAGAATTGCGAGCTTAAAAAATCTCCCTATAAGTTAGTTATTAGGTTTTAGTGGGTTTAGAATGAGTGTAGAAATCGAGAAAAAGAAAGCATCTGCATCCTCGGTAGAGGATGGAGTGAAAAGCAAAGGGCTTAATAGCACATTATGGATTGGCTGTGTGATATTAGTTCTTATTGCAGCGGTCGGTAATATCTATTTTGGTGATCAATTCTCTTCTGTTGTGCGTGTTCCAGCAATGGTTGTGCTATTGTTGTTGGCATTATTTGTTGCGGCAATCACTAATCAGGGAACTATTGCAAGAACATTTTTAAAAGAATCTCGCATTGAGTTAAGAAAAATTATTTGGCCTACTCGCCAAGAAGCAACACAAACTACGTTAATCGTAATGGGAGTAACAGTAGTCGTTTCTTTAATTTTGTGGGGATTAGATTCGATCATTGTTTCTTTGATTAACTTTATCACCAACTTGAGGTTCTAATTATGAGTGAAAATACAACACAAAAACGTTGGTATGTGTTGCAGGCGTTTTCAGGTTTTGAATCACGTGTTGCAACTGTATTGCGTGAATATATTAAGTTGCACAATATGGAAGAGCTGTTCGGTGAAGTGTTAGTTCCAACTGAAGAAGTTGTTGAAAATGTGGGTGGAAAACGCAGAAAGAGTGAAAGAAAATTTTTCCCGGGCTATGTATTGGTTCAAATGGTAATGAATGATGATACTTGGCATTTAGTACGTAGTGTCCCTAGAGTAATGGGATTTATTGGAGGAACACCGGATAATCCAGCACCAATTTCCAACCGTGAAGCAGAAATGATCCTAAATCGTTTAGAGCAGAGCAGCGATAAACCAAGACCAAAAACAATGTTCCAGCCTGGAGAAGAGGTGCGTGTTAAAGAAGGACCATTTGCCGACTTTAATGGAACAGTAGAAGAAGTGGACTATGAAAAGAGCCGCTTGAAAGTGTCCGTTTCTATTTTCGGTCGAGCAACACCTGTCGAATTGGATTTTAGTCAAGTTGAAAAATTGAGCTAATTTTTTAACTGATTTACTTGAAAAACGCTATTTCTTTATTTAGAATAGCGAGCTTTTGAAACAACGGGGAGCTGAAAAGCGTTATCACCCATAACGAGGAAATTAAAATGGCAAAGAAAGTTCAAGCCTACGTTAAGTTGCAAGTTGCAGCAGGTATGGCTAACCCTTCACCACCAGTTGGTCCAGCATTAGGTCAACAAGGTGTGAATATTATGGAATTCTGTAAAGCATTCAACGCACGTACTGAGAGCTTAGAAAAAGGTTTACCGATTCCTGTTGTTATTACTGTTTATGCAGACCGTTCTTTTACTTTTATCACTAAAACTCCTCCGGCAGCAGTATTATTGAAAAAAGCAGCTGGTATTAAATCTGGTTCAGGTAAACCGAACAAAGATAAAGTGGGTAAAGTAACTCGTCAACAAGTCCGTGAAATTGCAGAACTTAAAGCGGCTGATATGACTGGTGCAACAATTGAAACTAAGATGAAATCTATTGAAGGTACTGCACGTTCAATGGGTTTGGTAGTGGAGGACTAATCAATGGCTAAACTAACCAAACGTATGAAAGCGATCAAAGCAGCAGTAGATTCAACTAAAGCGTACGAAATTAACGAAGCGGTTGCTTTATTAAAACAATTGGCAACAGCTAAATTTGTTGAAAGTGTTGATGTAGCTGTAAATTTAGGTATTGATGCGCGTAAGTCAGATCAAAACGTTCGTGGTGCAACTGTATTGCCACACGGAACAGGTCGTTCTGTACGTGTTGCGGTATTTACACAGGGTGCAAATGCTGAAGCAGCTAAAGAAGCTGGCGCTGATTTAGTAGGTATGGAAGATTTAGCAGATCAAGTGAAAAAAGGCGAAATGAACTTCGATGTGGTTATTGCTTCTCCGGATGCAATGCGTGTTGTTGGTCAATTAGGTCAGATCCTTGGTCCACGTGGTTTAATGCCAAACCCTAAAGTGGGTACTGTAACCCCTAATGTTGCAGAAGCTGTTAAGAATGCAAAATCAGGTCAGGTTCGTTACCGTAATGATAAAAACGGTATCATCCACACAACTATCGGTAAAGTAAACTTTGAAGTTGATCAAATCAAAGAAAACTTGCAAGCGTTGTTGGCTGCATTAAATAAAGCAAAACCAAGCACAGCGAAAGGTGTTTACATCAAAAAAGTGAGCCTTTCAACTACTATGGGTGCTGGTGTTGAAATCGATCAAAGCAGTTTATAATTTGCTTTACTTTGTCGTAGGTTATCTCTATAATCTACGACCTTAACTTTTTAGTAAGATTCTGGTTGGTGCTTGACCTATTCAAGCCTCATCCAAGACCGTAGGGGAAAGAAATTTCTTAATTATCCTACGTAGATGGTGTACAGATAAGAATTTTTCTGCTTCTGGCACCGAAATTCGTCCCTTTCTGTTAAGTTGTCAGATAGGGTTTTTTATGTCTAGGAAACTAGATTGATGTATTTCAGGAGCTAAAAGCCAATGGCATTAAATCTTCAAGATAAACAAGCAGTTGTTGCTGAAGTAAGCGAAGTTGCCAAGGGTGCGTTATCTGCTGTTGTTGCCGATTCTCGTGGTGTAACAGTAGACAAAATGACTGAATTACGTAAATCAGCTCGTGAAGCTGGCGTGTATATGCGTGTTGTACGTAATACTTTATTACGTCGTGCCGTAGAAGGTAGCGCATTTGAATGCATGAAAGATACGTTTAAAGGTCCGACTCTTATCGCATTCTCTAACGAACATCCAGGTGCTGCAGCACGTTTGTTCAAAGAATTTGCTAAAGCAAACGATAAGTTCGAAATTAAAGGCGCAGCCTTTGAAGGTGAGTTCATCGAAGCAAAAGCTATCGATCGTCTAGCAACTCTACCAACATACGAAGAAGCAATTGCACGTTTGATGGGTACAATGAAAGAAGCTGCGGCTGGAAAACTTGTACGTACTATTGCGGCGATTCGCGATCAAAAAGAAGCTGCTTAATATTAGCAGTTTATTGGTTTAAAACTTTTACTTATTTTAGGAAACGATTGTTATGTCATTAACTAACGAACAAATCATTGAAGCAATTGCTGAAAAATCAGTAATGGAAATTGTAGAACTTATTTCTGCAATGGAAGAAAAATTCGGTGTTTCTGCAGCGGCAGCAGCAGTAGCAGTAGCAGCAGGCGGTGACGCAGCGGCAGCAGAAGAAAAAACTGAATTTGATGTTGTATTAGCAGAAGCTGGCGCAAATAAAGTTGCAGTAATCAAAGCAGTTCGTAGCGCAACTGGCTTAGGATTAAAAGAAGCTAAAGATTTAGTTGAATCTGCACCAGCAACCTTGAAAGAAGGCATTGCTAAAGCAGAAGCAGAAGCACTTAAGAAAGAATTAGAAGATGCTGGTGCAAAAGTTGAAATTAAATAATTGATATTATTTGATTTTTAGCAAAAATGGCTGGTGATTTTATCATCAGCCATTTTGTGCCTTTCAGAAACTATGAGAAATTACCGTTTAACTCTCGTAGTTTTAGTAAAAATGAAGTCAGTTATGACGGAATTTAAGTTATTGTTTTTATATAAAACAATCCTAACGGTATCAATTTTACACTGCCACCTTGTATAATACAGCGAGAGTGTGTGGATTGTGGGTCTGAACAGCAAGCAGAGGAACCTATGGTTTACTCCTATACCGAGAAAAAACGTATTCGTAAAGACTTCGGCAAACGTCCGCAAGTTCTAAATATCCCTTATTTATTAACTATCCAAATAGATTCTTTCGAGAAGTTTATCCAGAAAGATCCTGAAGGTCAGCAAGGTTTAGAGGCTGCATTCCGTTCAGTATTTCCAATTGTAAGCAATAATGGCAATACTGAGTTGCAATATGTAGATTATAAGTTAGGTGAGCCTGTATTTGATGTTAGAGAATGCCAAATTCGAGGCACAACTTATGCAGCGCCATTACGTGTGAAACTACGCCTTGTCAGCTATGATAAAGATGCCGCACCCGGTACAGTAAAAGATATAAAAGAACAAGATGTGTATATGGGTGAAATTCCATTGATGACCGATAATGGTACATTTGTGATCAATGGAACAGAGCGTGTTATTGTTTCTCAGTTACACCGTAGTCCGGGAGTATTCTTTGATAGCGACAAAGGTAAAACACATTCTTCAGGAAAAATTTTATATAACGCACGAATTATTCCTTATCGTGGTTCGTGGTTAGATTTTGAATTTGATCCAAAAGATAATCTGTTTGCGCGTATTGACCGTCGCCGTAAATTACCGGCAACAATTATCTTGCGTGCATTAGGTTATACAACCGAAGAAATTTTAAATTTATTCTTCGAAAAAATTGTATTTGAAATCAAAGATAATCAATTATTAATGACCTTAGTTCCAGATAGATTGCGTGGTGAAACTGCAACATTTGACATCGAAGCTAATGGTAAAATTTATGTTGAACGTGGTCGTCGTATTACAGCACGCCATATTCGTCAATTAGAAAAAGATGGTGTTACTCAGGTCGTTGTACCAGCAGAATACATTGTTGGTAAAGTTGCTGCCAAAGATTATGTGGATTTAACAACAGGCGATATTATCTGTCCAGCAAATACAGAATTAAGTTTAGAATTATTGGCGAATTTAAGCCAAGCTGGTTATAACACAATTGAAACACTATTCACAAATGATCTTGATTACGGTCCATATATTTCAGAAACATTAAGAGTGGATCCATCTTATGATCGTCTTAGTGCTTTAGTTGAAATTTATCGTATGATGCGTCCGGGTGAGCCACCAACAAAAGAAGCAGCAGAAGGATTATTTGATAATCTATTCTTCTCACCAGATCGTTACGATCTTTCTGCTGTCGGACGTATGAAATTTAATCGTTCTTTAGATATTCCTGAAGGTGAAGGTACAGGTATTCTAAGTAAAGAAGATATTATCCTAGTAATGAAGAAATTAATCGACATTCGTAATGGTCGAGGTGAAGTGGATGATATTGATCATTTAGGAAATCGTCGTATTCGCTCAGTGGGAGAAATGGCGGAAAACCAATTCCGTATTGGCTTAGTTCGTGTTGAACGTGCGGTTAAAGAGCGCCTTTCATTGGGTGATCTTGATTCTGTGACACCACAGGATCTAATCAATGCAAAACCAATTTCAGCTGCAGTTAAAGAATTTTTCGGTTCATCACAACTTTCTCAGTTTATGGATCAAAATAACCCACTTTCAGAAGTAACGCATAAGCGTCGTATTTCTGCATTAGGGCCGGGTGGTTTAACCCGTGAGCGTGCAGGCTTTGAAGTGCGTGATGTTCACGCAACTCACTATGGTCGTGTATGTCCAATTGAAACTCCTGAAGGGCCGAATATCGGGTTGATTAACTCATTATCTGTTTATGCGCGAACCAATGATTACGGTTTCTTAGAAACTCCGTATCGTAAAGTGGTTAATGGTCAGGTAACTGAAGAAATTGAATATTTGTCTGCAATTGAAGAAGGTAATTATGTTATTGCGCAGGCAAACTCTAATTTAGATGAAAATTTCCGCTTTACTGATACTTTCGTTACTGCACGTGGCGAGCATGGTGAATCAGGTTTATATCGTCCGGAAGAAATCCAGTATATGGATATTTCAACTCAACAGATCGTATCCGTTGCGGCTGCGTTAATTCCATTCTTAGAACACGATGATGCGAACCGTGCTTTGATGGGAGCGAACATGCAACGTCAAGCAGTGCCTACGTTAAGATCGGATAAACCGTTAGTTGGTACTGGTATTGAAAAAGCGGTTGCTGTGGATTCAGGGGTAACAGTGGTTGCTAAACGTGGTGGTTATATTCAATACATTGATGCTTCTCGTATCGTGGTTAAAGTGAATGAAGATGAAACCATTCCGGGTGAAGCAGGTATTGATATTTATAATTTAACTAAATATACCCGTTCAAACCAAAATACCTGTATTAACCAAGTGCCTTGTGTCTCTTTAGGTGAACCTATCGGACGTGGCGAAGTGTTGGCAGACGGTCCGTCAACTGACTTGGGTGAATTGGCATTAGGTCAGAATATGCGCGTGGCGTTTATGCCTTGGAACGGTTATAACTTCGAAGACTCAATGTTAGTTTCCGAACGTGTGGTTCAGGAAGATCGTTTTACTACTATTCATATTCAGGAACTCTCTTGTATTGCTCGTGATACTAAATTAGGTGCGGAAGAAATCACTGCGGATATTCCGAATGTCGGGGAGGCTGCATTAAGTAAGCTAGATGAATCCGGGATCGTTTATATCGGTGCGGAAGTAAAAGGCGGAGATATTCTAGTGGGTAAAGTTACACCAAAAGGTGAAACACAACTTACTCCTGAAGAAAAATTATTACGTGCTATCTTCGGTGAAAAAGCATCTGATGTAAAAGATTCTTCATTACGTGTACCGAACAGTACAACAGGTACGGTTATTGATGTTCAAGTGTTTACACGCGATGGCGTAGAAAAAGATAAACGTGCGTTAGAAATTGAAGAGATGCAGTTAAAACAAGCGAAGAAAGATTTAACTGCGGAATTGGATATTCTTGAAGCTGGTTTATTTACCCGTGTCCGTAATTTGTTGTTAGCGAACGGATTTAGTGCGGATAAGCTTGAACAGATGAATCGTATGAAATGGCTTGAGCAATCTCTTGCGGATGAAGAGAAACAAGCTCAGTTAGAACAGCTTTCCGAACAGTTGGATGAGTTACGCAAAGAATTTGATCATAAATTAGAGGTTAAACGTAATAAGATTATTCAAGGTGATGATCTTGCACCGGGTGTATTGAAAGTTGTTAAAGTATACCTTGCAGTGAAACGTCAAATTCAGCCGGGTGATAAAATGGCAGGTCGTCACGGTAATAAAGGGGTTATTTCTAAGATTAATCCAATCGAAGATATGCCATATGATGAGAATGGACAACCAGTGGATATCGTGTTAAACCCATTAGGGGTACCATCTCGTATGAATATCGGTCAGATCTTGGAAACTCACTTAGGATTTGCAGCGAAAGGTATTGGTGATCAAATTAACCGTATGATCAAAGAAAAACAGGAAGTTGCCAAATTACGTGAATATATCCAAAAAGCGTATGACTTAGGTGATGCTTGTCAAAAAGTAGATCTCAGTACCTTTACCGATGAAGAAGTGATGCGTTTGGCACAAAACTTGCGTAAAGGCTTACCTCTTGCAACACCGGTGTTTGATGGTGCAGAAGAGAAAGAAATTAAAGGCTTGTTGGAATTAGCTGGATTACCGACCTCTGGACAAATTACGCTTTATGATGGTCGTACTGGTGAGAAATTTGAACGTCCAGTAACAGTAGGTTATATGTATATGCTCAAATTGAATCACTTAGTTGACGATAAGATGCACGCTCGTTCAACCGGTTCTTATAGTCTTGTTACGCAACAACCTCTTGGAGGTAAGGCACAATTCGGTGGTCAACGTTTTGGGGAAATGGAAGTTTGGGCATTGGAAGCATATGGTGCTGCATACACCTTACAAGAGATGTTAACAGTTAAATCGGATGACGTGAACGGTCGTACCAAGATGTATAAAAATATTGTTGATGGTACTCACCAAATGGATCCGAGTATGCCTGAATCATTTAACGTATTGCTTAAAGAAATTCGTTCTTTGGCAATTAATATTGATTTGGACGACGAACAAACTGAATAATCAAGTTCAAAATTAGCCCAAGTGCGGTATAAGCCGCACTTGAATTAAGTTTAACTCCGATGGGAGCAAATCTGTGAAAGACTTAGTTAAGTTTTTAAAAACACAATCTAAATCAAGAGAAGATTTTGATGTGATCAAAATCGGTTTGGCTTCGCCTGATATGATTCGTTCGTGGTCATATGGAGAAGTAAAAAAACCGGAAACAATCAATTACCGTACTTTTAAACCGGAACGTGACGGTCTATTCTGTGCGCGTATTTTCGGGCCGGTCAAAGACTACGAATGTTTATGCGGAAAATATAAACGTTTAAAACATCGTGGTGTGATTTGTGAAAAATGTGGTGTTGAAGTTACTCAAGCTAAAGTTCGTCGTGAACGTATGGGGCATATTGAATTAGCTTCACCTGTTGCACATATTTGGTTCTTGAAATCTTTGCCATCCCGTATCGGTTTATTATTGGATATGCCGTTGCGTGATATTGAACGTGTGCTTTATTTTGAATCATATATTGTTATTGAAGCTGGAATGACCGATTTAGAAAAAGGTCAGTTGCTTACAGAAGAACAATTCTTAGAAGCGGAAGAGCGTTGGGGCGATGAATTTGAAGCGAAGATGGGTGCGGAAGCTATTCAAGCCTTACTTCGTGATATGGATCTTGAACATCAATGTGAAACATTGCGCGAAGAGTTACAAGAAACCAATTCAGAAACTAAACGTAAAAAAATTACTAAACGCTTGAAATTATTGGAAGCATTTATTCAATCCGGTAACAAACCGGAATGGATGGTGTTGACTGTATTGCCGGTATTGCCACCGGATTTACGTCCATTAGTTCCGCTTGACGGTGGTCGTTTTGCGACATCTGATTTGAACGATTTATATCGTCGCGTGATCAACCGTAACAATCGTTTAAAACGTTTATTAGATCTTATTGCGCCGGATATTATCGTGCGTAATGAAAAGCGTATGTTGCAAGAATCTGTTGATGCGTTGTTGGACAATGGTCGTCGTGGTCGAGCAATTACAGGTTCAAATAAACGTCCATTAAAATCATTAGCGGATATGATCAAAGGTAAACAAGGTCGTTTCCGTCAGAACTTATTGGGTAAACGTGTTGACTATTCCGGTCGTTCTGTAATTACAGTAGGGCCATACTTGCACTTGCATCAATGTGGTTTACCGAAAAAAATGGCATTGGAATTATTCCGTCCATTTATTTATTCAAAATTAGAAAGTCGTGGTTTGGCATCAACCATTAAAGCAGCTAAGAAAATGGTTGAACGTGAAGATGCGATTGTTTGGGATATTTTGGCGGAAGTTATTCGCGAACATCCAATCCTTCTTAACCGTGCTCCGACTTTGCACCGTTTAGGTATTCAGGCATTTGAGCCGATTTTGATTGAAGGTAAAGCGATTCAATTACATCCATTAGTATGTGCGGCGTTCAATGCGGACTTCGATGGTGACCAAATGGCGGTGCACGTACCATTAACGTTGGAAGCGCAGTTAGAAGCGCGTGCGTTAATGATGTCTACCAATAACATTTTATCGCCAGCAAACGGTGATCCGATTATCGTTCCGTCACAAGACGTAGTATTGGGGCTTTATTATATGACCCGCGAAAAAGTGAACGGTAAAGGCGAAGGAATGTTGTTGCAAGATCCACGCGAAGCTGAAAAAGCGTATCGTACTGGGCGTGCTGAACTTCATTCTCGTGTAAAAGTTCGTATAACTGAATATGAAAAGAATGAAAACGGTGAATTTGAAGCAAAAACCACATTGACAGATACCACAGTCGGTCGAGCTATTTTATGGATGATTGCTCCGAAAGGTATGCCATTTAGCTTATTTAATCAAACATTAGGTAAGAAACAAATTTCTAAATTGATCAACGAAAGTTATCGCCGTTTGGGAATGAAAGACAGTGTGATCTTTGCCGACCAAATTATGTATACTGGTTTTGCTTATGCGGCACGCTCAGGTTCATCAGTTGGTATTGACGATATGGTTATTCCGGAGAAGAAATATGAAATTATCTCTTCTGCCGAAGAAGAAGTTGCTGAAATTCAAGAACAATTTAACTCAGGTTTGGTAACTGCCGGTGAACGTTACAACAAAGTGATCGATATTTGGGCGGCAGCTAACGAACGTGTTGCCAAAGCGATGATGGAAAACCTTTCAACAGAAGAAGTGGTTAACCGTCAAGGTGAATTAGAAAAACAAGCATCATTTAACAGCATCTTTATGATGGCTGATTCCGGTGCGCGTGGTTCTGCGGCGCAGATTCGTCAGCTTGCCGGTATGCGTGGTTTGATGGCTCGTCCGGATGGTTCGATCATTGAAACCCCGATTACAGCAAACTTCCGTGAAGGTTTGAACGTATTGCAGTACTTTATTTCAACTCACGGTGCGCGTAAAGGTTTGGCAGATACTGCATTAAAAACAGCAAACTCAGGTTATTTGACTCGTCGTTTGGTTGATGTGGCACAAGATTTAGTCGTTGTTGAAGATGATTGTGGTACTCACGAAGGTATCGTGATGACCCCATTAATTGAAGGTGGTGATGAAAAAGTCAGCTTGAAAGAGTTAGTATTGGGACGTGTAACAGCAGAAGATGTGTTGCAACCGGGTACAGAAGAAGTATTAATCCCTCGTAATACACTATTAGATGAAAAATGGTGTGAAGTGATTGATAAATACTCTGTGGATAGCATTAAAGTGCGTTCTGTTGTAACTTGTGATACTGATTTTGGTGTTTGTGCGAAATGTTATGGACGCGATCTTGCGCGTGGTCACTTAATTAACCAAGGTGAAGCAATCGGTGTTATTGCGGCACAATCTATCGGTGAGCCAGGTACACAGTTGACAATGCGTACTTTCCATATTGGTGGTGCAGCGTCTGCAGCAGCAAAAGAATCAAGTATTCAAGTTAAAAATACCGGTACTATCCGTTTAACCAATGCGAAATTCGTTACGAATCACGAAGGTAAATTGGTGATTACTTCACGTAATACTGAATTAACCGTGGTTGATACTTTCGGACGTACTAAAGAGCATTATAAATTGCCATACGGCTCAGTTTTAAGTAAAGCGAATGGTGATGAAGTAACTGCTGGTGAAACTGTAGCTAACTGGGATCCGCATACTATGCCAGTTGTTTCAGAAGCACAAGGTTTCGTGAAGTTTGTTGATATCATTGATGGTCTAACTGTAACTCGTCAAACTGATGAATTGACCGGTTTGTCTTCTATTGTTGTTCAAGATGTCGGTGAACGTGCGACAGCTGGTAAAGATCTTCGCCCGGCATTGAAATTAGTCGATGCTCAAGGTAATGATGTCTTAATTCCGGGTACAGATGTTGCAGCGCAATACTTCCTACCGGGTAAAGCCATTGTAACATTAGATGACAATGCCGAAGTGAATATCGGGGACTCTTTAGCACGTATTCCACAAGAATCATCAGGTACTAAAGATATTACCGGTGGTCTTCCACGTGTTGCAGACTTGTTTGAAGCGCGTAAACCGAAAGAACCGGCAATCCTTGCAGAAATTTCCGGGGTAGTTTCATTCGGTAAAGAAACCAAAGGTAAACGCCGTTTGGTTATCACACCGAACGAAGGCGAAGCACACGAAGAGATGATCCCTAAATGGCGTCAACTTAACGTGTTTGAAGGTGAGATGGTTCAACGTGGGGATATTATTTCTGATGGTCCGGAATCACCACACGATATTTTACGTTTACGCGGTGTGCGTGCGGTTACTGAATATATCGTTAATGAAGTTCAAGACGTTTACCGCTTACAAGGGGTAAAAATTAACGATAAACATATCGAAGTTATCGTACGCCAAATGTTGCGTAAATGTATCATCACAAACCCATACGACTCTGAATTCCTTGAAGGAGAACAGGTTGAAGTAGCTCGTGTGAAAGTGGTGAACCGTAAACGTGCGGAAGAAGGTAAACCGTTAGTAGAATTCCAACGTGAATTGCTTGGTATCACTAAAGCGTCATTGGCAACAGAATCCTTTATCTCTGCGGCATCGTTCCAAGAAACAACACGTGTTCTTACTGAAGCAGCAGTTGCCGGTAAACGTGATGAGTTACGCGGCTTAAAAGAAAACGTGATTGTTGGACGCTTAATTCCTGCGGGAACAGGTTTTGCCTACCACCAAAGCAAAGCGAAAAAACGTGCTGCGGCGGCTAATAACAGCAATGAATTGGTAACGGAAGAACCAACCATTACTGCGGAAGAAGCGACAGCGAACTTGGCAGAAATGTTAAATATGGTAGAGGATTAATTTAGTATTCTTCTAATACTGATGCAAAAATACCGAATAGAGTAATCTGTTCGGTATTTTTTTATTTTGCTAAGCAGTAAGATAAGAGAGAATTTATTGATTGTAAAATAAACAAACCCCATCAGAATAATCTAATGGGGCAATAAATTTTACATCTTATCCAGGTTATGCATTGATCAAACGATAAATTTCAGGATCTTTGCGATCTAAATAATGGAACGATTGAATGCGGCGGATCGTACGTGAATGTCCACGAATCAGCAAGGTTTCAGTGGTAGCAACATCACCTTTACGATGAACACCTTTTAACAAATCGCCGTGTGTAATACCGGTAGCGGAGAAAACTAAATTATCGTCACGAACGAGTTGATCCAATGTGAGAACTTTATTTACTTCTACGCCCATTTCTTGACAACGACGACGTTCACTTTCTGCAAAAGCTCGATTTTCTTCGCTGTCACCTTTCACTACTTCCCTTGTTAATAGACGTGCTTGAATATCACCCCCTAATGCGCGGATGCCGGCAGCAGCCACCACCCCTTCCGGCGCTCCGCCGATACAATACATCATATCTACACCAGTATCCGGCAAACAGCATAAGAGTGCAGCGGCAACATCACCATCAGGAATAGCTAATACTTTCACGCCAAGTTGTTGCATTTTATAAATTACGGTTTGATGGCGAGGTTTATCAAGCGTTACAACGGTAAGTTGAGAAAGTAGTTTCCCCATTTTAGACGCAACACGTCGTAGATTTTGTTCTAATGGAAGATTTAGATCAATCATTCCTTTCACTTCAGGACCAACTACCAATTTTTCCATATACATATCTGGAGCGCGTAAAAAAGTCTCTTTACCACCGGCAGCCAACACAGAAATAGCATTTGCTTGTCCCATTGCTACCATACGAGTTCCCTCAATAGGATCGACTGCAATCGCAATATCTTCTTCATTACCTCCTTTGCCTAATTTTTCACCGATATAGAGCATAGGGGCTTCATCAATTTCACCTTCACCAATTACGATCTCGCCGTTCATCTCAATTTGATTCAACATTGTGCGCATTGCTTTTACTGCGGCTGCATCAGCTGCATTTTTATCACCACGCCCTAACCAGGCAAAGCCTGCAAGTGCAGCTGCTTCTGTAACACGAGAAAATTCGATAGCCAATGCTCTTTTCATATACTTTCCTTATTGAGTTAACTAAAAAATTGCCTAATTCTAGCACCTAGCAAACGTTTGCTTAAATAATTTATTGAAGTTTTTTTAATTTAGATGAAATGCGGTGCTATCTAGGATAGAATGTTATCCATTCTGATGTATTGGATAACAAATGAGGAATAATAATTATGTCTTTAGAAATTTTAGATCAACTTGAATCCAAAATTAAACAAGCAGTTGAAACTATTCAACTACTGCAAATGGAAATTGAAGAATTGAAAGAGCAAAAGGCAAATGTCGAACAAGCGAATCAAACTCTTCAATCTGAAAAAGATCAACTTAATGCTGAAAATCAGCAATTAAAAGAAGAGCAACAACGTTGGCAAGAACGTTTACGCTCATTAATTGGTCAAATTGAAAATGTTTAATTTATTCTGCTAATTATTCATTTTCGTCGCCCCACAATCTGATTTGGCTTGTGGGGTTTTTAGTATGTAGGGGAATGAAACTTTTAAGTTTTTGAATAACTATATTGAATTTTACTTTGTATTCCATTAATTGTAGATGAAAACATTAAATCGTCTTAAGTTCTATTATTTTCCAACCAATTTATTTTGTAGATGAGCAATTTGATTACGTTGATTATCTTGAATTAATTCGATTTTTTTTCGCAATGCATCTATAGTCTCTTTAGTTCTAAAATCCTCTTCAGTGCAATTGTTTCTAAGAGAGGTATTACTTAAATCAGATGCTGATATTTTGTGTTCTTTAAGCATAATACGCTGATTATTAGCTAAATTTATTACTATATTTTTACCGGTACAATCTCTAATAAGATCAATTAACTGTTCATTTACTTCCGTGACAATCAATTTATTGGGTTGATTTTCTTCCTCTGCTGGCAGATCAAAGATAGCAAAGCAAGGTTTGCTAGGTACTGCTTTATGCCAAAATTGGTGAATAACTACATCTATATTTTCATTTTTACTACTGATAATCAGATTATTGCCTTGCCTGAATAATATGATATCTTCAGGTGTTTTCTTGGTGATATCATCTATTACAGAATATTCTTCTCCAATAATAGCCATTTCTATATATCTACCATCTTCTATTACTTTTAATAAATTAATCTGTTGTTTGGAATATTTCTTAGCTAATATTAAACTCATTCAGATAATATCCTTTATTCTGAAATTATTGATTAAGTACTTTTTATATAAATATATTGTACAATTAAGACATTTTTATAAGTGATGGTAGAAAATAAAGAGTTGCTAAAGATGATCTATTAACACTATTAGCAACTCTTTTTGATTTGAAAATGGATAGGTTTTAATAAATTACAAGATCTATTTTTGTTTATCTAAAATAGGTTTTAAAAACCTTGCTGTGTGAGAATGTGTCATTTCCGCGACCTGTTCCGGTGTGCCTTTTGCAATGATCTCGCCACCTCCATTGCCACCTTCTGGCCCTAAATCAACGATCCAATCGGCAGTTTTGATCACATCCAGATTATGTTCAATTACAACAATAGTATTGCCTTGATCGCGTAAACGATGAAGTACTTCCAATAATTGTTTAATATCGGCAAAATGCAGTCCGGTTGTAGGCTCATCAAGAATATAGAGTGTTTTTCCAGTATCACGTTTAGATAGTTCTGATGCCAATTTAACCCGTTGTGCTTCGCCACCTGACAGGGTTGTTGAAGCTTGACCAAGGCGAATATAAGACAAGCCAACATCAATTAATGTTTGTAATTTACGAGCGATCATTGGCACAGCATCAAAAAATTCTCGAGCTTCTTCAACCGTCATTTCCAAAACTTGATGAATAGTTTTACCTTTATAATGGATCTCCAATGTTTCTCGATTATAACGCTTTCCTTTACATTGATCACACGGCACATAAATATCTGGTAGAAAGTGCATTTCGACTTTAATTACCCCATCGCCCTGACAAGCTTCGCAACGACCGCCGCGCACATTGAAACTAAAACGTCCCGGATTATATCCTCTAGCCCGAGCTTCTGGCACACCGGCGAAAAGTTCACGAATAGGCGTGAAAACTCCAGTATAGGTTGCAGGATTAGAACGTGGTGTGCGTCCGATTGGGCTTTGATCAATATTGATTACTTTATCAAAAAATTCTAATCCTTCAATTGCTTTAAAGGGAGCGTGTTGCTGGTTTTCAGCACGATTAAGCGCATTTTGTGCTATTGGAAATAAAGTGTCGTTAATTAAGGTGGATTTCCCTGAACCGGATACACCAGTGATACAGGTAAATAATCCGACAGGAATTTCTAAATCTACATTTTTTAAATTGTTACCGCTTGCCCCAATTAGTCGTAATATTTTTTGTGAATCTATAGCCGTTCTCTCTGCTGGAATTTCAATCTTTTCTTTACCGGAAAGAAAACGACCGGTAAGAGAATTTGGATTTTTCATAATCTGCTGAGCGGTGCCTTGTGCTATCACTTCACCACCGTGTACACCAGCTCCAGGGCCAATATCGATGATATAGTCAGCAGTACGGATTGCATCTTCATCGTGTTCAACCACAATCACAGTATTGCCTAAATTTCTCAAATGAATCAGTGTATTTAACAGCCGCTCATTATCGCGTTGATGTAGTCCGATAGAAGGCTCATCCAATACATACATTACTCCGACCAAGCCTGCCCCGATTTGGCTAGCCAAACGGATACGCTGAGCCTCACCGCCAGAAAGTGTTTCAGCAGAACGGGATAAAGATAGATATTCCAAACCAACATTGACTAAAAAATGCAGCCTTTCTTTAATCTCTTTTAAAATTTTTTCAGCGATTTTTGCTTTTTGCCCTTCAAACTGTAATTGTTCAAAATGATGTAATGCTTCACCGATACTCATTTCAGAAATTTGTGGCAACGAGGTTTCGCCGATAAAGACGTGGCGAGCCTCTTCTTTTAGACGAGAGCCGTGGCACGATTTACAAGGGCGAGTACTGATATATTTTGCCAATTCTTCACGTACTGACATTGACTCAGTTTCTTTGTAACGGCGAGCCATATTGTTTAATACGCCTTCAAATGGGTGATGACGCACAATTGTGTCTCCACGATCATTGATATATTGAAATTCAATTTTTTCGTGACCGGAACCGTGAAGTACTAAATGCTGAATTTTTTTCGGTAATTCTTCAAAAGGTGTTTCAATATCAAAATGATAATGACGTGCTAACGACGTTAACATTTGATAGTAGTAGAAGTTGCGACGATCCCAACCGCGAATTGCTCCACTGGCAAGTGATAAACTTGGATTTTGGACTACACGATGTTCATCAAAATATTGTTGAATGCCTAATCCATCACAACTAGGGCAAGCGCCTGCCGGATTATTAAATGAAAACATTCGTGGTTCTAATTCTGGTAAAGAATACCCACAATGTGGGCAAGCAAAATTGGCAGAGAAAACCAACTCTTCCGCATCACTGTTATCCATATTAGCAACAACAACAATACCACCAGAAAGTTCTAAGGCAGTTTCTAGTGATTCAGCTAAACGTGTTGATAATTCAGGGCGGATTTTGAAACGGTCGACAATCACTTCGATAGTATGTTTCTTTTGCAGTTCCAGTTGTGGAGGATCGGAAAGATCGCAGATTTCACCGTCAATTCTTGCACGAATATAGCCTTGCGCAGAAATGCTATCTAGCAGTTTAGTGTGTTCACCTTTGCGAGCTTTCACCACCGGTGCAAGTAGCATCATTCTGCTGCCTTCTGGCAAGGAAAGAATTTTATCCACCATTTGACTGATAGTTTGAGCTGCCAATGGAATGTTATGCGTTGGACAGTGAGGTTCTCCGACTCGAGCGAATAACAGTCTTAAATAATCATAAACTTCGGTAATAGTGCCGACAGTAGATCGAGGGTTATGTGAAGTGGATTTCTGTTCAATTGAGATTGCCGGAGATAAACCTTCAATATGATCCACATCCGGTTTTTCCATCAAAGAAAGGAATTGTCGAGCATAAGCGGAAAGTGATTCCACATAACGACGCTGCCCTTCGGCATAAAGCGTATCAAATGCCAACGAAGACTTTCCCGAACCGGATAAACCAGTGATAACGACCAATTTGTTACGAGGAATAGTTAAATTAATATTTTTTAAATTATGGGTTCTTGCACCCCGAATTTCGATATTGTTCATAATAGCTGATAAAAAAATAAAAACGTCGATGATTATCGCAAAATCGAAAAAACTGTGCAAATATCCAGTATTATTTTATTTTTTTCATAGGGGATTTACGGTAAGATAGCGAAGTTTTAATTTAATTTAAGAGGAAAAATTATGGCAGGCGTTAATAAAGTAATTATTGTGGGAAATTTGGGAAATGATCCTGAATTAAGAACCTTTGCAAATGGTGATGCAGTTGCCAATATCAGCGTAGCAACTAGTGAACGTTGGCAGGATAAACAGAGTGGAGAATGGCGTGAAATTACTGAATGGCATCGTATTGTTTTATTCCGCCGTTTAGCAGAGATTGCCGGACAATATTTGCGTAAAGGATCAAAAGTTTATGTAGAAGGGAAATTACGTACTCGAAAATGGCAGGATCAAAACGGTCAGGATCGTTATACTACTGAAATTCAGGCAGATACATTACAGATGTTGGATAGTCGCAGTGATCGTATGGGGGCTGATATGTCAGCACCAATGGCTCAACCACAAAATCAGTTTGCACAACCGTCTTATAATCAGCCGGCACAACCTAACCAATTTGCACAACCGACAGTAGCGAAAGCACCTCAAGCGGCAGTAAATCCGGATACTGCTGATTTTGATGATGATATGCCATTCTAAGCATTCTTATATTATCAAAATAAATTATAAAACATTAGGAGAAACCTTTATAAAAAAGAGGTTTCTCTTTTTAATATTTGTTTGGATATATTGCTTTATTTTATACATTCCACCAAAGCCTTAAACAACGGAGAATCCTGTCTCCGATTAGGGTAATAAAGATAATAACCTTCGTAACGCATCGCATAATTTTGTAACACCTCGACTATCTCACCAGATTTAAGCTCTTTTAGTACTCTGTCTTTCGGCATTAATGCCAACCCCAAATGAGATAAGCAGGCTTTTTTCGCAAGAAAATTATTATTCACCACGAATCGACCCGATGGCATAAATTTAACCACTTCTTTACCTTTTGGCATACAAAATTCCCAAGGAAAAATACCTTCAGAAGTTGGCATTCGTACACACAAACATTGATGTGAAGTTAAATCATCAATTGTTTTTGGAATTCCGTATTGTTCTAAATATTGTGGCGTTGCAATTAATGCCATTTGCATATCATCTGAAATTCTGATGGCGATCATATCTTTATCTACTTCTTTGCCTAAACGAATCCCCGCATCAAAACGCCCAGCCACGATATCAGTAAATTTCATATCGCTGATTAGCTCTAATTTTACTTCGGGATATTTTTCCATAAATCTTAATAACTTATCCCAAATAACATAGAGAAAAACGTGATCAGCCCCATTAATGCGTAATGTTCCATTTAGCGTGTTACGAAAATGACTTAATGCATTAACATTATCTTCAATACTCTCAAATAATGGAAAAAGTTGTTTAAAAAGTTGTTCACCTGCTTCGGTAGTGGCAACACTGCGAGTTGTTCGATGAAACAATTTTATTTTCAGCTGTTCTTCCAATTTCCGCATAGAATGGCTTAACGCTGAGGTCGATACGCCTAAATATGCAGCCGCTTTAGTAAAACTGGCAGTTTGTGCAACAATAATAAAATTGCGTAATTCATTCATATTTTCAATCATCTTGGCTCTCTTTGATTGTTGAAAAATATTCAACAGGCTATCAAAAAATAACCCACTAATCAAAACAATATTTTCTCTCTATAATGTCATCATTCAAAGCACATAGGAGTAAAAAATGAAAACAGCAACATTAAACAACGGTATTGAAATGCCAATGATCGGCTTTGGTGTGTATCAAGTGAGCGATGAAGAAACCGAAAAAGCCGTCTTATCCGCCCTCGAACAAGGCTATCGCCTGCTCGACACCGCTGCCATTTACGGCAACGAAGCGGGTGTAGGGCGTGCGATTAAAGCCAGCGGTATCCCTCGCGAAGAGATTTTCATCACCACCAAACTTTGGATTCAACGCCAAGATGCCTTCAACGGCACACAAAAAGCCCTTGATGAATCCTTGCGCCGTTTGGGCTTAGATTATGTGGATCTCTACTTAATGCACCAGCCTTTCGGCGATGTGCACGAAGAATAGCGCGCAATGGAAACGGCATTAAAAGCAGGCAAAACCCGCGCCATTGGCGTAAGCAATTTCCATATGGATCGCCTCGCAGACCTCATCACCTGCCACGACACCGTGCCAGCCGTGAACCAAATCGAAACCCACCCGTTCTACCAACGTGAAGCGGAAGTGGCGTTCCACCAAGAACACGGCATTTTGCAACAGGCGTGGGCGCCACTGGCTGAAGGCAAATTCGACATTTTCCATAACCCCGTGTTAAGCGAAATCGCCGCCAAACACGGCAAATCGGTCGCCCAAGTGGTGTTACGCTGGCTCAACCAACGTGGCATCGCCATTATTCCAAAATCGGTGAAAGTGGAAAGAATGCGTGAAAACCGCGACATTTTGGATTTCACCCTTGACGCACAAGATCTCGCCGCCATCGCCACGCTGAATCGTGATGAAATCATCTTCGATCACCGCGATCCAAAAATGGTGCAATGGCTGGCACAAGCAAGAGGCTAAAACCAGATTGAAAAACGCCGTGTGGAATATGGAATATCGCACGGCATTCTCATAACTACTATAAAAAACAGCTTGAAAAATGCACCGCACTTTTCAGGCAGCCTGAATAAACAATGGGATAGCTAAAGCAAACAATGGCTAATTACTAAACCCATTGCCGATTTAATGATGCGTCATCGCCGTGAATTAGCGTAATGCCGTTTGAAAGTGCAACCCATCAAGCCACTTGGATGGCATATGGTGCAACAGCTGGTGCGTAGGGGACGACAGGTGCATACGGAATGGCACGCCGTGCGGCTCGGGCAGATTTAATGCGAATCGCCGCACCGCTCAATGATTTATGGGTACGTGACACCGCTCCGCTGTTTGTGCGTGATGAAAACGGCAAACGTGCTGCGGTGGATTTCAATTTCAACGGTTGGGGACAGGCTGACACAGGTGCAGAAGGCTGGCGAAAAGCCCCTGCCAAACGCGAACACGGCATTGTAGATCACCCCATCGGCAAAGACCAAAAAATCGCCGCTTTTATCGCCCAATACACCCACTCGCCATTAGTGAAAACCTGGCTGGTGATGATGCTCAGCGTGCTTTACCGCTTACTTACTCATCCCGAGAGAATGCAACAAGCCTGCCATTACCAGACCACCTTCGGCTCTATTTCGCCAGCCTCATCTTAACCTTTGGCGGCTTGATTCTGGCGTTGAGGTGTCATTAAATATCTCAATAATGGCTTTTACTGAAATGGTGAATAGTGCAAATGGTTGATAGCAAAGATGGTGTAGTATTAGGTATTAATCTACTCCCCATTTGACCAGCTGCCCTATTACTTGATTTAGCATCGGAAAATAAAAAATTAGGATATTAAAGGAGGATCTTTAGATATAAATAAATTCTCTCTACAATCTAGATAACTAATGACTTACTTTTCCACAAAATTTATAATTAAGACTATAAATTTCTACCGAAGGAAATCATATGGATATTCAATTTTTATCTTCAGATATCCCAGAAGGGAAACCTACTTCTATAAATACACTATCAGATGATAATCAAAAAGAGTATCTTGCGTTACTACAAAACCGTTTAAATCAAATTTTAGATGCAGAAAATATTATTGTATTAGCAGGCTCAGGCACATCTCTTACTTTTAATAAGAATGATGAGAAAATTGCCCCCAGTATGTCTGATTTATGGAATCATTGCCGAGAAATAAATGAAAACGTATTTGATGATATTAGATCATATACTGAGTACGATAATTTTGCAGAAAAATGGCAAAATGAAAAAGGTGAAGAAAAAACTGCTGAAGATATTGAATTATTCTTATCCCGATGTGATACTTTCTTAACATTAGAAAATCTATCTAATAGAAGATTAAAACAATTAGCTAAATTTATTAAAGATGCTAAAGAAAAAATCCTAGAAGTTACTGATTTCACCGAAAAAATCACAGACCTTTCGAGTTGGAAAGACCATGAAAAATTACTTCGTGTACTAGGTAAAAGGCAGGCTAAGCAAAAAAGATTGAAAGTATTCACAACAAATTATGATCTTGCATTCGAAACCGCTACTTCTAATATTGGTATGACGGTAATTGATGGTTTTGAATATTCTATGCCATACCGATTTAATCCGTCTTGGTTTACTTATGACATTGTACACAGAACACAATCTAGCGATAAATCAACGAGCTATTTACCGAATGTATTTCATCTCTATAAAATTCATGGTTCAGTTGATTGGATAAAAACCGAGCAAGGCATTCAGAAAAAAAGAAATGAAAAACAGCAAGGTGAGCCTGTTATTATTTATCCAAGTAGCAATAAATACCAAACATCTTATGAATCACCTTATTTAGACATGGTAGCTAGTTTTTTAAATGCGATACAGCAACCTAACACTGCTATTTTATGCTTAGGTTTTGGATTTAATGATAAGCATATTAATAATGCCATAACTATGGCATTAAGAACAAATCCTGAATTATTATTAATGGTGGGAACCCGATCTTTATTTGATGAAAAAGGATCTTTCAATAAAGAAATTCGCTCGCTACTTATGAATGCCGTAAAAGCTGGAGATTCAAGAATTTCTTTAGTTGATAGTGATTTTTCTACTTTTGTAAATCAGTTACCAGATAGAAATAAATCAACACCAGAAGAAGATATTTTTAAAATCTTTCAAGAGCTCGCAATGGGGAATAAATCATGAATGATTGGTTCTCACCTTGTGATATTACACGCAGAATTGGTAGCCTTATAGAAATATCCGCAACAGAAGCGAAAATCAACTTAACCAAAGCTGGCACAGGCGAACAAGTATGGTTATTGGGCAATCGCATTCCAGTTGGTGAAGTAAATGAATATGTGTTTATTGATTGTGGGCAAGATTGTATTTTAGGTAGAGTTATAAAAGTCTGGTTAGAAAATGGAGAAAGATTAAGCGTTGATAGTTTAGATGATAGTTATGCAAATAATAATCCTATTGGATTAGTTCAATTACTGGTTAGTATAGATACTGAAACAGGCTTTAACCGTAAAGGGATAAGACAATATCCTAAACTAGGTGCTCAAATTTATTCAGCTCATCCAAAGCTAATTTCATTATTAGCAGAAGGAAAAATCAATAATGTTAGTGATGATATTAAACTTCCTATTGCGGAAATAGCTGGTGATTCATCTGTTACGATTAACCTTACCCCTGAAAAATTATTTTCTCGACATTGTGCTATTTTAGGCTCAACAGGCGGTGGCAAAAGTTATACTATGGCAAATCTCATCAATAATATTTACCAAAACGGAGGTAAAGTATTACTGTTAGATGCAACAGGGGAGTATGCAAATTCGCCCTGTGAACATTATTATGTTGGTGAGCATACTAAAGCAACAGATGAAAATAAAGTAACCTACCCACATTGGATGTTTACTGATTCAGATATAAGAGCTTTACTTAGACCATCAGCGCAAAGCCAAGCTCCCAAATTAGAGGAAGCCATTCGGAGTCTAAAAGTTGTTACAAGTTATTGGAAAATCCCAAATCATGGATTATCTATTACTCAAACATATAATCTAGAAAAATCAGAAAAATTAAAACAGCCATTTGAAACTGCTGTAAAAAATATTAATAGCAATATAACAAATATTTCATGGAAGTTCTCTAATTTAGCGGAGCAGATTATTGCAGAGTGTGTATATCCAACAGCAGGGACAATCAATACTCCAGATCCTACAAGATGGGGAAAACGAGCCGATAATGACATTGGGTATTGCTTAAGTTTAATATCAAGAATTAAAGCAATGCAAAATAATCTTCATCTAAAATGGATGCTAGATTGTGATGATACTTTAAAAACTATCCCAAGTATTATTGATAGTTTATGTTCATCAGAAAATAAAATTGTTCGTTTAGATCTATCTGCTGTTCCATTTGAAGCGAATGCCCGAGAATTATTGGTAAATGCAATAGGACGAAAATTACTTTCCTGTGCTAGAGAAGGTAAAATTTCTTATGAAAATCCTTTGATTGTATTCATTGATGAAGCTCATCAATTCCTGAATAAATCTATTGGCGATGAAATCAGCAAAATGAATTTAACGGCATTTGGTGATATCGCAAAAGAAGGACGAAAATATGGTTTAAATGTTACGATTGCTACTCAACGTCCACGAGATATTCCCGAAGATGTGCTAAGTCAAATTGGCACGCTTATTGTGCATCGCCTAACTAATGATAAAGATCAGGAAATAGTGAAAAAAGCTGTCGGATCTATCGACTATCGTTCAGCCTCTTTTTTACCTGTGTTGGGACAAGGCGAATGCTTATTGCTGGGTGTAGATTTCCCTTTTCCGATGAAAGTTAAAATTAAAATGCCTGCATTTAAACCTGAATCTAGAAGCGCTTCTTTTTCTAAAACTTGGAAAAAGAAAGAATAACAACTTCTATCCAATAATAACAATCCGTCTGGAATTTAATTTCAGACGGATTTTCTTATAAGGTCGTTCCTTGCCGATATGCTGACGCACAATCCTATTATCATTTTCTTGTTAAAAATCAATATCTTAACAACATTCACCCTTGATAATATTGTTTCCCTGTCTTTATAACCAAAATACCGCCTGTTTAACCCTTCTTTCACCCCGACAACTGCCCCGAAACACTACGAAAATTCACCAATGCTGCTTCGATATTTTCAATGATTTCATCGGCGAGAATATCGGGTTCAGGCAAGTTGTCTAAATCGGTGAGCGAGTGATCTTTCAGCCAAAAAATATCCAAGCTGGTTTTTTCTCTGCTTGTGATTTCATCAATGCTGAATTTACGCCAACGTCCATTCGGATTATTTTCCGCGTGGTAGGTTTCCGCACGCTTTGAGCGGTCTTCAGGGCAATAGCAGTCGATAAAGTCTTGTAAGTCCGCTAATTGCATTGGCTTTTTCTTTAAGGTGTGATGCACATTGGTGCGGTAGTCATACACCCAGATTTCTTGGGTAACATCGCCATTTTGTGCAGGGCGGTTATCAAAAAATAATACATTGGCTTTCACGCCGTTGGCGTAAAAAATGCCCGTTGGCAAGCGTAAAATGGTGTGCAAGTCGGTCATCTGCAATAATTTTTTCCGCACGGTTTCGCCTGCCCCGCCCTCAAACAACACATTATCAGGCACAACCACCGCCGCTCGCCCGTTGTTTTTCAACATCGTGTAAATATGCTGTAAGAAATTCACTTGTTTATTTGAGGTGGTCGCCCAAAAGTCTTGGCGGTTATAAACAAAATCTTCGCTTTCGGCTTCGCCCTCAGCGTTGGTGATGGTCATACTGCTTTTTTTGCCAAAAGGGGGATTGGCTAACACCAAATCAACTTTATGTTTGCTAGGGGCAACCAAAGAATCATCGGAACTAATCGGACTTTCGCCATTCATTTCCCCAATGCCGTGTAAAAATAGATTCATTAAACATAAACGGCGTGTATTGGCAACGATTTCGTTACCAAAAAATGTGCCATTTTTTAACCGCACTTTTTGCTCGGCATTTAAATTGGCGTGTTTTTCTAAATAGCCGTATGCCGCCAGTAAAAAACCGCCTGTGCCACAAGCAGGGTCGGCAATCAGGGTATCCGCTTGTGGGCGAACGCATTGCACTATGGCTTCAATCAAAGATCGAGGGGTAAAATATTGCCCTGCACCTGATTTGGTGTCTTCGGCGTTTTTTTCTAAAATGCCCTCGTAAATATCGCCTTTCACGTCCACGCCCAAGCGTGTCCATTTGGTTTCATCAATCATCGCCACCAAGCGGGATAATTTAGCAGGATCTTGGATTTTGTTTTGTGCTTTGGTAAAAATTTGCCCCAGCAAGCCTTTTTTCTGACCTAAATTACGCAATAGAGCAAGATAATGGCTTTCCAGTTCTGCTCCTGTGCGGTCGGTGAGGCTTTGCCAATTGTATTCAGTGGGAATGCCTACATCGCGTTTATAAGGCGGTTGGCTGTATTCAAATGCCATTTTTAAGAAAATCAGATAGGTAATCTGTTCTAAATAATCGCCATAGCTTACGCCATCATCACGGAGCATGTGGCAAAAGCTCCACACTTTTTGAACAATGGCGTTTGAGGTTTGTGTTGTGGTCATAACAATCTCTTAAATTTTAAAAATAATTTAGTTAAACAACGGTTAAACAAATTGATTAATTAGCCCCATATTGGAATATATTTCTTAGCTTTAAAGCCTGCCTCTTCGTCAAAAACTTTAATTAATCCTTTTTCTTGAGCTTCTTTAATAATTTTGCTAATCATCGCACTACTCACCGCATTACCAAAACGCTCTCTCAAACTTGTATTACTCATTTGTTCACGATTGATATATTTAAATACACAATGCCAATAACAAGCCCTTAAACGTTCTTCCTTTGTAATATCTGAAAAAGGGCGATAAGTGAATAATACCACTTTTGTATAGTGATCTAAGTCTTCAAAATAAGGGGCTGGCATTTGATTAAGTTCAATTTGTAAAATAACTTTATCAATTCCTGTGCCTCGCTCCTCACAAATATCTAATCTTCGCATCAGTGCAGCTAAATGCTCATTACGGCTACAAGGTGGCTTATCCATAAAGCGATCAACTTCTATGAGTGGTGAGCCTGTATTCGTAATTTCCAAACGATGTGAGAAAATTTCAATCATTGGTGATGTGCCAGAAATATTGAAATCTTGATGAATAAGAGCATTAGCCACCAATTCACGTAATGCAATCTCAGGGTAAGCATTTATCTCTCTACGAAAAGTTAATCCAATTTCCTCATAAGAGGGGAGCAGTGATTTTATACTTTGCATAATCTGCTCAAAACCAACCGCATAGCCTGATAAACTGTTGATTTCTTTTTCTGTGGTAAATTTATTATTGCCCTGATAGCGAATAATTCGTACCGCTTTTTTAGCTAAGTGGTCAAAATCAGAAAGACGTTTGGCAAATAAAATCGCCCCCAAATTGGTAATGTCCCACATTCCAGCATTTTCAATAATCAATTGATCGTCTTGCAATTTAGCCAAAATACCCGATAAAGTATCAGGTAACGGTTGCTTGGTCATATCAAAATATTTAGTAAATTCAAGTAATTGAAGCACTCTTTCACTACTTACAGATTTTAGAGCTATTTGTCTTTCAAAGGGAACACGATCCAAAATACGCCATAATTCTCGCTCTTTTTCTGAAAAATCACGCAGTTTTTTAGTATAAGATCCAATACGAATGTATTCTGTACCATCAAATCTTACTGGTTTGTGGATAGCCGCTTGAATTTCAAGAATGACTAAAGCAAAACCTTGATATTCAAACTCCCAAAAATGAAAATCAATTTTTGGTTCAAGTTTTTGTAATAACCAGCTTTCTAATTCTTGTTGATTATGTTTGGCTGTTGATGGTTGAAATGTTGAGCCTACGATTTTATGGTTGACATCTTCCACACCCCAAATCATATAAGCAGAGAGTTTGCCTAACAACGCAGCACTATTAGCGAGGGCAGAAATAGCTGGGCCTATCATTTTGGGATCATCGTTATTGATTTTAAACTCAACCCATTCATTTTCTTTAGGTAATTTAACCAATTCATCAGTTAAATATTGTAATTGGTGTATATCTTTATGGTTCATTTACATTCTCTTTGGTATAAAAAATGACCTGCTGGTTAAACAACGGTTAAACAAAATTTATTTTGTAACTTATTGATTTTATTTAAATCACGCTTTATTTTTGGTTAAAAAAACAGCTCTCGGTTAAGCAACGGTTAAACAAATCGCTTCTTTTTAAATAGATGATTTGGCTTGACCTAACAGTTCAATCTGCTTACAATCCGCCTCAATAACTCCCCCTACTTTGCCAACCTAAGTGGTTGGATCCACAAGGTTGGGGACTTTCTTTTGTAACCTTTCCAGTTACTCTTGGAAACTTTTCCAGCTTTTTTGTTGCTTCATTCCGATGGCTCCAGTAGTTTGCCTGAAAATGCGGCTTTTAGCACTGCTTGTTTGAGCAATTCGGCTTGTTTGAGTTGGGCTGTAATCTCGTTGGCAAGCTGGTCGCAGGCGGTGAGTTTGCTTTCTAAAATGGCAACGATTTGGGCTTGTTCGGCAAGTGAGCAAAGTGGCAACGGAATCATACTTAGTTCAGATTGATTAATTTTAGGCAATACTGAACGAGAACCAGCCGTAGATGCTCTTTTTACAAAATATCTTGATAGCATCATATGTTTTAAAAAATGATGGTCAAATACATCACTTTCTAATGGGTACATATCAGCACTACATAAACCATCAAAATCCACTAATGTTAGTTTGGATAGATTAGGGCGAATTTTTGAATAAATGATTTGTCCAGCATAAAAATAGTGTTTAGGACTTATCACACCATCATCTCGAATAGTCTTAAAAGGCAATAATTTCCCAGTTTCTTTCTCTATATTATCGGGTGCTATATGCGGAAAATCTAAATATTGTTCAGGTTGAACAAGATTACTTTTAATTTCAACCAAATCACCGAATAATCCTATAACCCAATTTTCTTTAGGTATTGTTAATTCATCATCGGCTATATCAGCAGTAATTTTTCTCAAGGTTTTCGGCTTACTCGGTTTTTTGCCCTGTTTGCCGTTTTCTTCCCAATTTTTCACCGCACTTTGCCAATCGACAAGCTGTTGGGCGTGGTGCTGTTCGCGTGCCGTCTGAATGTGTTCGAGTAATTCCGTTGCGGTGGGCAAGCTTTCGGCGTGTTCAGTTCGCCATTGTTTGGTGAGTTCGCCGTTAAAGGCGTTTTTCAGCAAGGCTTGGCGGTATTGTTTGAGCTGTTGCTCTGCGATTTTCAGATGCCCTATGCCTGCGTCAATTTCGGCAAATAGGCTTTCGATTTTATTGACGATGGCTTGTTGGGTGGCTTTATTAGTTGGATAAATAATAGGGTAATCAGCAATATCACCTAAACGAATGTATTTAATCGTACTACCACGATTGCCTTTTGTAATATCATTAAGTTTATTTTTTATAAAATAAAAGAGATATTTGCCATTAACATTTTTAAATGACTGTAACACATAAGTACGTTGATATGCTTCAAATTTACCACTATAAAATTTAACATTAAAGTTACCATTGCCTGCGATTAAAATCGCTTCTCCTTCAAAGCTAAAAGTGTCGGAGTTTGAGATTTCTTGAGCACAGGTAAAAAAAGGGTATATTCCATTTTCATTACCTTGATTAACATCTTTATCGCCAGTTTTGATACTACACAAACACTTTAATAAATTTATTTCCCACCCTTTCGGCACTGGTATTGTTTTATTTGTCATCGTCTTACCCTAAAATTAAACTCGTACCAAATTCATCATCGGTTCAAAAGAATACAGAGCCGATTTTCTGCCTGCACTTTCTTCTTTTAGCATCAAAAGTCCCTTATCGTGCAAGGTGCGGACAAAGCGATTAGCAGAAGCTGGGGAAATCTCGGTTTTTTCGCTTAATTGGTTGCCACGAAATACAGGATAAGTAAAGACAAAATCCAGCACCGTCATCGCCCATTTTGAGGATAGTGTTTCGCTAAAAATGGGTTTCATCTTTTCGTATAAATCGCTGATACTTTGAGCAATGGTTAAATTGTGATGGGCTTGATTGGCAATCGCCTGCAAAAAAAACTCACACCACGCTATCCAGTCGCCATTTTCAGACACTTGTCGCATTAAGGCTAAATAGTTTTCTTTATGTTCTTCAAAATAACCGCTGATATAAAAATGCGGTTCGCTAATTGCCCCTGCCTGCCATAACATTAATGTAATCAGCATTCGCCCAATGCGTCCGTTGCCGTCTTGAAAGGGGTGCAAGGCCTCAAATTCCAAATGGGTAATGGCGGTTTTGGGCAAAATCGGCGTTGGATTGTGATTGATGTATTCAAACAGATTATCTAAGCCTTGCTCCAATTTTTCGGGGCTTATGGGGATAAATAAAATGGTTCTCTGGTTGCGGTCGGCAAGGTAGTTTTGTTCATTTTTAAACTGCCCTGGGGATTTGGTTGCCCCCCCCCCGCCCCGAAGAAAGCAATTGTTGGTGCAAGGTTTTGATGAGCGATTTACTTAAAGGGTAGCCCTCTTTCATCGCACGTTGGGCATTTTTTAAGGCGCGTTGATACAGCACGGTTTCGATGATGTCAGAACGCACTTCGCTGGGCATTTCATTTTCGGCAAAATCCGCCTCATACTGCAAAATCTCATCCAGTGTACTGATCGTTCCTTCCATTCGCGATGAAATAATGGCTTCTTGATTACGCAAGGGGGCAAGCAAAATCTCACTGTTGTGCAGATTTTTGAGCATTTGGTCGTAGCGAGCCAGTGCATCGGTAGCACTGAGCAGGCTTGCCATTAGGCGGTTATAGTCCAAGGTCTGGGGTGGAAATCGATCATAGTGATAATCCACTGCTTTTGAAAAATCCAAGGTGTTGAGCATTTTGTTACTCAAAAATAGGTGAAAATGATTAATAAAGTCTATTATCACTCATTTATGCGTAACAAGCAAGTTTGCCAACCATATTTTGATAATTTTGATTAACAAAAAACCTTATTCATCACGGATGAATAACAAAACTGCTTGTTACTCATTTTGAGTACTTTTTGATTTACAAAATAATTAAGCGATCCATTGTTGGTTAATCTCATTGAGCAGGGCGTAAAAATCTTGGTCGTTGGCAGCGATTTCGCTTAATACATCATAGACTTGCCCTAAGCCGCCGTGTTGGTTAAAAGGGGTGAGTTCAAAGTCGTTTTCTGCGATGGCAAAGGAGGTGATGAGGTGATCTCGTATCATCGTCAGCCATTGCATTTGTTCTTCAGTGAGTGGTTTACCAGCTCGGCGGTTGTGTTCAAATGTCCATTTTTGGAAGTTTTTGCGTACGGTTTTGGCAAATGGCGTAATGATTTCATCAATGCCTACCACACGGCGAATCAGGCTCACTAAGGCGGTGAGTTCGTTTTCAGGCTGGTCGTTCACTTTGTCCAAGCGGGCATAGGCTTGCCAAATGTGGCTAACGGCAAGGCGGGGCTTGGCTTGTTTAATGGTGTTTGCCAGCTCTTTGATCATCGCGAGGCTTAAGGCTTGGCGTTGATAAGGCTGGCTGTAAAAAATTTGCAATGCGGTGATTTCGTCTTTGTGTTCGGCAATCCAGTCGGCAAAATGCTGGGTGAGGGCTTGGTCGTTTTCCGCCCAGCCAACGTGGGTGATTTCATCGAGTTCGTGGTCTATTTTTTGTTCGTTTTGCTTGCGGATTTCATCTAAGGCGGTGATGAGTTCCATTGAAAGCGGTTGGGTGGCGGTTTTTACCCGTTGTTTTTGGATATGCAAAATGGTTTTTTCAGACGGCGTGCCGTCAGCAGAAATGCCTTCTTGTTCACAGGCTGCCTGATGAATTTCATCGGCATTAATGGCGTGAAAGAGGTCTTTCACCAGTTGCGATAATGGCACGCCGTTTGTGATTTTGCTGATCTGTTGCTGTTGTTCTTCGTCAAGTTGTTTATTGATTCGAGCAAGGCGTGCGGCCAGTGAGCTAATGCTATCGCTGTCAAATGCACCGCCAAAAACTACCGCTCTTCCTAAATCAGCAAAACTCACCGTGCGTTTGGTGTCGAATGGTTGGCTGGCGGTTTTCAGCGATTTGGTGACACCAATGGCATCAACAATCACATAATGGGTTTTGGCTGAAGGAGCGGAAGGGCTGACTTTTTGTAAGCCTTCTTTATCCAGCGTGCGTGTGCCTCGTCCTTTCATTTGCTCAAAATAATTGCGGCTTTTCACATCTCGCATAAATAGCAGGCATTCCAAGGGGCGAACGTCTGTACCAGTGGCGATCATATCGACGGTAACGGCAATGCGTGGGTTGGGGCTGTAGCGAAAATTGGACAAAATCGTTTTTGGCTCTTCGCCTTTTTCAATGATGTTGCCTTGTTCGTCTAAGGTATCCTCTTTGGCGCGATAAGTGATTTTTTTGCAAAACTCGTTCCCTTGCCCAAATTCTTCTCGCACCATTTTGATGATGTCATCCGCGTGGCTGTCGTTTTTGGCGAAAATCAGGGTTTTTGGCACTTCTTGACGGTTGGGGAACATCACCGGTAAATGGTCGCGAAAGGTGCGGATAATGGTGCGGATTTGGCTAGGGTTAACAATATCCCGATCCAGCTGTTTGGCACTATAAGCCTCATCGCTGTCTTGCTGTTGCCAGCGTTTGCGGCGTGTGGTGCGTTCACGGTGTTCCACCAATTCTTCTGCTTTGAATTTGCCGCCTTCGGTGCTGATTTTGGTATTAATCAAATACACTTCATTACCCACGTTGACACCATCGGCAACGGCTTGCTCATGGCTGTATTCACTCACCACATTTTGATTGAAAAAGCCAAAGGTTCGGTTATCGGGCGTGGCTGTTAAGCCAATGAGATAGGCATCGAAATAGTCCAACACTTGCCGCCATAGGTTATAAATGGAGCGGTGGCATTCATCAATAAAGATAAAATCAAAAAATTCAGGTGGTAAATCGGCTTGATAGGCTACGGGCAAGGGTTCTTTTAAACGGTGTTCCCATTCTTCCAGATCGGTGCTGTCTTCGGGAATGTTGAGTTCTTCGCCTTTGAGCAAGGAATACATTCGCTGAATGGTGCAAATACAAATTTCCACGCCTTTTGGAATGTGCGGCGATTTGATTACTTGGGTGTGATAGAGTTCGGTGAATTTGCGGTTGTCGTCAGGCGGTGTGAATACCAGCATTTCTTGCTCGGCTTGCTCGCCTAGATTAACGGTGTCCACCAAAAACAAAATCCGCCGTTTGCCCGTGTATTTGAGCAGGCGATACATAATGCTAATGGCGGTGTAGGTTTTGCCCGCCCCTGTTGCCATTTGAATTAAGGCGCGGGGTAAATCTTTTGCCAATGAGGCTTGCATATTTTCAATAGCTGTGAGCTGACAATCACGCAAGCCCAATTCAGCAGCGGGCAAATGCTCGGGGTTGAGCGGCGGTATGGCTTTGAGCTTGGCACGCAGGGTGTTTTTGCCCTCACTTGCCCATTTTTGCAAGGTTTCGGGGCAGTGAAAGTGAAAAACTTCTCTGGCTCGCGGTTGAGGGTCATTGCGGTTGGTAAAACGGGTAATCACGCCCGTGCTTTCGTATAAAAACGCAATTTCCGCTTGGGGAATGTGTTTGAGCTGGCTATGGGCATAGCGTGCGGTTTGTTCTTCCACCGTGTTGAGTTTATGCCCAAACTGTTCTTCTTTGGCTTCAATAATGGCAACAGGCTCTCTATCTACAAACAGCAAATAATCCACCGGCCCCGTATCGGTTGGGTACTCACGCACCGCCACGCCTAAGCTGCTATTGGGGTTGAATTGTTGTACCGATTGCACCGCCCAGCCTGCTTGTTGTAATTTTTGGTCAATCAAATCACGGGCTTGCTGTTCGGGGTGTTGGTTGTGCTTTGCTTGTTCTGCCATCCGTCTTTCCCAGATAATCTTTTGAATTTATTTATAAAAAACCATTAGATGAACCTTTGAATTATATTTAATCCCGTGATGCGATGCAATTCTTTAATCCCTCACGCCAAATAATCATAATAAAGCCTTTGTGAATTTGATGATTAAAAAAGGATGAAAAACCACCTCACTTTTTTATGCCATTCTCCCCAAATTATTGAATTTTATTCACAACCTTATCCAATAAAACCCCACTAATCATCGCTGTGCAAAAACCTTATACTAACCGCCTCAAGCCTATTGATTTATCAGGAAAAAATAATGAAATCGACATTTAAACACACACTCATTCTTTCCGCCGTGTTGACATTCGCTACCCATGCCGTTGCCAGCCCGATCAGCATTGAAAAGCAAGGCAGTTTTACGGTGGGTGGGCGTTATGTTACCCACGAGGGGCAGTTTAGCCAACGGGATTTTCTCTCTCCCAACGGGCAGCGCGCCTATGGCGATTTTGCCTATGTGAACTATCAAATTCCCGTGAATGCGAAAAAATATCCGCTGATTTTCCAGCACGGCGGTGCACAATCCAAACGCACTTGGGAAAGCACGGTAGACGGTCGAGAGGGCTTCAACACTTTGTTTTTACGCAAAGGCTATTCGGTGTATTTGCTGGATCAACCACGCAGTGGCGAAGCCAACCTCTCCACCCAAGCCCTCGACCCTGCCACCCCTTGGGCGAGCAACCCGATGTATGGCGACAAAACCTTTTATATCCTCTCCCGCATTGGACATTTTGACGCACAAGGCAAGCCCGTGCCAAATGCCCAGTTTCCAGAGGGCGAAGCCAACTATCAGGCTTTCCAACAAAGCTGGTCGGTCGGCTCAGGGCCTTTAGATAATGATTTAAACGCCG
The DNA here is from genome assembly GCF_001678575.1 of Gallibacterium genomosp. 1. Lineage (NCBI taxonomy): Bacteria > Pseudomonadati > Pseudomonadota > Gammaproteobacteria > Pasteurellales > Pasteurellaceae > Gallibacterium > Gallibacterium genomosp. 1. Next base: position 3,948 of record NZ_JTJP01000051.1, on the reverse strand, counting down.
ATGTTCTCGCCAAACTCGTCAATCAAACCGATGGCGCAGTGTTGGTAACCCACTCAATGGGCGGCACAATCGGCTGGCGTGCCGCCATTCGCAGCGACAAAGTCAAAGCCATTATCGCCTATGAACCAGGCGGCACGCCGTTTATCTTCCCCGAAACGGAAATGCCCAAGCACACCCAAGCCCGCTTTGAACACTTATCCGCCACCGCAATGGGCGTACCAATGCGCGACTTTTTAAAACTCACCCAAATCCCCATCGTGCTGTATTACGGCGATTACATCAAACTCGGCTCAAACAACGTGGGCGAAGACAAATGGGGCACAGAAATGGCAATGGCACAACAATTTGTCGATACCATCAACCGCCACGGCGGCGATGCCACGCTGGTACACTTGCCAAGCATCGGCATTAAAGGCAACTCCCATTTCCTAATGGGCGAAAAAAACAACCAACAACTCGCCGACCTCGCCGCACAATGGCTGAAAACGAAAGGCTTAGATCGCTAAGGTGAAAAGTGCGGTGAAAAACGACCGCACTTTTTTACCCATCATAACAAAAAGAAATTTTTAACAATTTAAGGAGTATTTAAATGAAACCAACAGGCTTCCCCCTTACTTTACTTTCAGCGGTGTTATTCAGCACTGCGTCATTTAGCTACGCTGCCGATCCTGTGCAAGCAGGGGCTGGCATTGCGGTGGTGCAGACCCAAGCGGGCGAGTTGCAAGGCTATGTGCAAGACGGCATTTACACTTACAAAGGCGTGCCTTACGCCCGTGCTGAACGCTTTATGCCGCCGCACGCCGTTACTTGGCAAGGCACAAAACTCGCCCTCACCTATGGCGATGTCTGCCCACAAGTGCCGATGGGCGGACGTTCGTTCTTCTTCACCGGCCCCGAAATGCACGAAAGCGAGCAATGCCAAAACCTCAATATTTGGACACCCTCGCTTTCAGACGGCAATAAACGAGCGGTGATGGTGTGGATTCACGGCGGCGGTTTTCAATCGGGTGCGTCCAACGATTTAGATAGCTATGACGGCGAAAACCTCGCACGCACAGGCGATGTGGTTGTGGTTTCAGTCAATCACCGCCTCAACGCAATGGGGCATTTGGATCTCTCCGCTTACGGCGAAGCCTATAAACACTCTGCCAATCTCGGCATTCAAGATTTAGTCGCCGCCTTGCAATGGGTGAAACAAAACATCGCCCAGTTCGGCGGAGATCCTGACAACATCACCATTTTTGGCGAAAGCGGCGGCGGGGCGAAAGTCCTCTCCCTAATGGCAACCCCTGCGGCGAAAGGCTTGTTCCCAAAAGCCATTGTGGAAAGCGGAGCGGTGGAACGAATGGGTATGACCCTCACCGATCCGCAAATCGGTCAGCAAGTGGCAGCGGAAACCCTCGCTATTTTGGGCGTAAACCAAAACGATCTGAGCAAACTGCAACAATTTAGCCCAGAACAAATCAACCAAGCTGCCAGCCAAGCGATGAAAAAAATCGCCGAGCAACGCAAAATCCCAGCCATTCGTGGCAACGGCTATGGGCTTTCTTGGTCGCCAACAATGGACAGCGACTATATCCCAACGCAACCTGTGGGTGAAAGATACCCCGACATCGCCAAAGATATTCCACTCCTCATCGGCTCAAATTTATAGTCGTTTGATTTCAAAATAATACTGCGTTACTTCGCCTTGCCGTACTATTTGTACTGTCTGCGGCTCGTTGCCTTGTCTTATTTTGAACTTAAACGACTATAATTGAGTAAAGCTTCCCCTAGCAACTGAACCTTGCGGAAAGCGAAAAAAGCAATCGCTTTACTTGGAGCGAAGCAGAAGTGCAACAACGGCTGAATGCCAAATATGGCGACAAAACCGCCGCCGTGATCGCCGCCTTCAAACAAGCCTACCCACAACGCCGCCTCGCCGACGCGCTGTATGTGGACAGCTTCTTACGCGCCCCAGCCCTAAAAACCGCCAGCCTCAAAGCCGACCAAGGCGGTGCGCCTGTGTATCAATACCTCTTCACTTGGGACACACCCGTGTTTAACAGCGTGCCAATGAGCTACCACACCGCTGAAATTTCCTTTTTTTCAATAACATAGATCGAATAAAACAAGCCACAGGCGGCGGAGCAGCCGCCCACGCCCTAGCCGCCAAAATGAGCCGTGCGTGGACAAACTTCGCCAAAACAGGCAACCCCAACGCCGCAGGCTTACCCCAATGGCAGCCCTACACCCGCGAAAACGGCAACGTGATGATTTTCGACAACCAACCCGAAGTCAAACAACATCACGACAAAGCCCTAATGCACCTACTCGCCCCGAATATGAAGTATTAACCGAATGGTTATTGCTGTTTGGGAAAAAGGGAATAGCGTAAAGTGCGGTGAGATTGGGGCGTGTTTTTATCACTAAATTGATTTCACTTTTATAAAAGTCCTTAAAGTTACTCATTTTTGAGCAGTTTAGCCAATTTAAGGCTTGTTTTGAGTGGGGGAATAAAAAGAAAGCAGTAGGGGTTTCTGAATTGCTGCAATCGCAAAATCCCCCAAAAATCCCACCGCTCTTTCACTCTCCTCCTTTCAACAAACGGTCAAAATCGCTTTCAAAATGCTGGTCTTGAATAACACGATATTTTTCAAACTCGCTTAAAGCGTGGGCGCTGGCGATTTCGGCGGTAACTTTGCCGGCGTCTTGCAACACGGCTCGGTCGGTGGCGTCTAAAAAGCGATTGAGCCTTGTTTCCCAATCTTGCATTGTCATCGGAATTTGGCGTAATGCCATATCTTCCGCCATATCTAAATAAGCGGACACCAGCCGTTGCAGTTGAGCTAATTCATTGTCGGATAAATAATTTTTCGCCACCACCACATCAAAAGGATAAATTTTGCCCTGTGGTGCATCTTTCCAAGTGGTCAAGCCCATATTCGGCTTGCTGGCGTTTGCTCGCTCTACAATCAATTCTGCGGCAGTATGACCGTGAATTGCCCAATGCAACTTGTTTTGCACGGTGGCAAAAAAGCGTTTAGTCGCTGTGGAGGTGCGGTCGTAATCAATGGAAGTCGCATAAATATCGGTGATTTTTTGGTAAAACTTGCGTTCTGACAGGCGAATTTCTCGGATACGGGCAAGTTGTTCTTCAAAATACTTTTTGCCTAAACAGGTGCCGTCATTTTTCAACCGCTCATCGTCCATCGCAAAACCTTTGATGGTGTAGGTTTGAATAATCTCAGTCGCCCATTTGCGAAACTGCACCGCTCGCTCGGAATTGACTTTATAGCCGACGGCAATAATCGCTGAGAGATTATAGTGTTTGGTTTGGTAATTTTTACCGTCATCGGCAGTTATCCAAAAATTTTGGATAACTGAATTTTCCGATAACTCATTGTCATTAAAGATTTTTTTGAGATGATAGCTGATTGTTCTTACATCAACATCATAAAGCTGTGCCATCGTTTTTTGGCTCAACCAAACATTTTCGTCTGCATAAATGGCATTAACTTGGCTCTCGCCTGTAGCGGTCATAAAGGTGAGATATTCCGCCACTGAAGAAACAATTTCCGATTTGCTCATACAAACTCCTTAACTGAAATTCTGTTTAGTCTAATGCCATTTGCAAGGCTGGCAAGGGGAAATGGGCATTTTTTCGATGCAGATCGCAAAAAATTGTGAAAATCCGACCGCACTTTGATCGTGGTGTGTTTTGCGTTCTCTTAACAAGCGAGGTCTATTTTAACCGCTGGCGTGAACTTGCTTTCATTCCCTAAACGCTGGTGAAATCATCACCCACAACCGATTGCTGTCGCCCTCACGGAAAGGATAACCCGACACGCCCACCCGTAATAGGCTCGAATAGACGAAGCGTATTTAAAAAAAACAATGCGAAGAAACCATTTATTCCGTGCTTCACCCATTCGTTAGGCGTAAGCAATCCACCACCACTGTAGTGGT
>NZ_JTJP01000050.1:0-5725 GCF_001678575.1 Gallibacterium genomosp. 1 | reverse complement strand
TTTAGCTTCAGCTGCTACTTTTTCAGCTTTCGCTTTAGCCTCAGCAGCTGCTTTAGCCTCTTTTTCTTTTGCCTCTTTTTTTGCTTGTGCTTCAGCTAAAGCTGCTTTTTCCGCTTGTTCCTTCGCTAATTTTTCTGCTTTCTCTTTTGCAGCTTTTTCCGCTTGTTCTTTCGCTAATTGTTCAGCTTTCTCTTTAGCTTCTTGTTCCGCCTTTTCTCTTGCCGCCTGTTCTGCTTTTTCTTTTGCTTCTTTGATCTTTTGCTGTTCTTGGCGTTCTTTTTCAGCCTGTTCTTTACTTTGCTGTTCTCTTTCTTTATCAGCTATTTCTCGTTTTGATGGCGGATTACCTTTCTTCTCTTGCTGTAATCTGCCCCATTCTTGAGCGGCAGCCCCAGTATCAACCATAATGGCACCCAAAACTTCGCCATTGCCCTCACCGCCCCCCATTGGTCTTACTTCTTCCAGTCTTGAGCCGATAAAAAGTAAACCAAAAAGCAGAATGTGCAAAAGAATTGAAATCAAAACTGCTTTTTTGAATTTCTGTTGTTGATTATATTGCACAATACTATCCTAATCTTTATAGCGGATCCGTCATTAAACCCACGCTTTTTATCCCTGCGGTATGCAGTAAATTTAACCCTTTGATAATTTCTTCATAAGGTGCATCTTTTGCCCCACCAACAAGAAACAGTGTTGTATTATCCTTTTCAAATGCTTCTTTTGACATTTGAACAACCATTTCTTCGGTTAGATTTTCATTTCTTACACCATCAATAGAAAGCGTATATTGATTTGTACCGTCAACTTCCAAAATAACAGGTGTTTTATCTTCATTAGAAACGGTTTGACTGTCAGTAGAGTCCGGCAAATCAACTTGCACACTTTGGCTAATAATCGGTGCAGTAGCCATAAATATTAATAATAAAACTAACAATACATCCAAAAATGGGACGATATTAATTTCAGACTTTATTGATCGACCCTGACGACGAGATTGCATAATGTCCTCTTCAACATTAATAAAAATTAGTTATGAAAATTACTTTGACCAAATACTTTGCGGTGCAAAATTGTCGTAAATTCATCAATAAAATTTGCATAATTCTGTTCAAGCTTATTCACTCTTAAACTCAAACGGTTATAAGCCATTACCGCAGGAATTGCCGCAAAAAGCCCAATTGCAGTTGCAATTAGAGCTTCAGCAATACCAGGTGCCACCATTTGCAAGGTTGCCTGCTTAACATTACTTAATGCCATAAATGCGTGCATAATTCCCCATACTGTACCGAATAACCCGATATAAGGACTAACTGAGGCCACTGTCGCTAAGAAAGGCACTGTATTTTCTACATCTTCAATCTCACGATTCATCGCTAAATGCATTGCACGCGAACTTCCTTGAATAATAGATTCTGATGCATTCGGATTAGCTTGTTTAAGGCGGGAAAATTCTTTAAAGCCAACAAAAAAGATTTGCTCACTACCAGAAAGTCCGTCACGACGATTGGATAATCCTTCATAAAGTTTAGTTAAATCTTCACCTGACCAAAAGCGTTCTTCAAAAGCCATTGATTGTTTTAATGCTTTAGAAAGAATCTTACTGCGTTGAATAATAATTGCCCAAGAAATAATTGAAAATAGGATCAAAATCGAAATCACTATTTGTACAACTACACTGGCTTTAAGAAATAAGTCGAAAAAATTCAATTCAGACATTTAATGCTCCATAAATTGCCTATCACGGTTTTTCATCTTTGAGTAATCTTTTGATTTCTTGAGGAAGTGAGGTGGGTTTCATGAGATTTATATTTACGCAAGCTACTTTCACGGTGGCAGAACAATAAAGTTTGTCCTTTTGAATCAACTTCTGTGTGAAAACCAAACTGGCATTTTTAACTTCAACTAAAATCGTTTCGACAATTAATAAATCGTCTAGGCGAGCTGGATAGCGGAAATCAATTTCCATCTGTTTAACAACAAAAGCAAGACCTTGCTGTTGTATAATTTCATTTTGAGAGAACCCTTTTTCTCTCAAGAATTCTGTTCTCGCTCGTTCAAAAAAATGAAGATAGCGAGAATGATAAACAACACCCCCTGCATCAGTATCTTCATAATAGATGCGAACCGGATATGTAGAGTTATTTTTCATTGCTACTGCTATCTGTTTCTCTATAACAAAAAAGTTTCGCTATTCTAATGAACGTGCAAATTAACTGCAATAGGCTTGATGACTTAAACGTAAAAATTTTTTCTTCGCCATCACATAAAATAAATAAATATGAGTACAATAATCGCAACAATATAAGAAAAAATCGGTAAAAACAATAATTTCCATATTGTTTTATAAATTTCTAAACCAAAGCCGTGAATCCATAGTGTCGCTACGCTCCAAAAAATAATCAACGTATAAAGCGGCGAAATACCACCATAATCCAATGCAAAGCGTTCCGTATGCAAAAAAATTGTTGCTGTTAGAATAAATGCGAGAACGAATGAAAGGGCTCGAATTGAGCCCTTATTTGTTAATTGATACAGTGTTTGAATCATATCGTATTATTACTCATCAAACTTACCAGTTTTTTCAATACTGATATTGATCACTGCTGTTAAGCAAACTGCAAATAACACGCCCAAAACCCAAGTTACATAAAACATAAATTTCTCCTTAGTATAATGAGTGTTTGTTATTTTCGATGAAGTTTTCATCGATACGACCAAACATCTTAATATATGACCAAATTGTATAGCTTAATAGGATAACTACAAAAATCACAGCTAAGATTAACATTAATGTCAATGTTAATTGGCTTGAGCTTGAATCCCATAATAATAAGCTCATTTCCGGATGAGTAATTGATGGCATTAAGAATGGGAACATTGAAACACCACAAGTTAAAATGATGCCCGCCATTGTCAATGATGAGAATAAGAAGGCAAATCCGGAACGATCCGCTTTAGAGAACACAATATTCAATAATGCGGAAACAACTGCCAATGCAGGGAAAATCCAAAGAATAGGCATTTCTTTGTAATTATTGAACCAAGCACCTTCCTGCATAATCACTTCTTTACCAAACGGTGATGTAGGAGCACTGTGATCGATCGCACTAGTTACAACGAAACCGTCTTTGAATAATAACCATACTCCAGCTAATACAAATGCAACTAAAGTGATTAACGCACCGACTTGAGAAATCACTCTTGCACGATTACGTAAATCAGCAGTTGTTTTCATTTGTAACCAAGCTGCACCTTGTGTTGTTAACATTGCTAAACTAATAACTCCACAAAGAAGTGCAAATGGATTTAATAATTCAAAGAATGATCCTGTATATTTCACTTGAACAATAGAACTAAATTCAAAAGGTACGCCTTGTAATAAATTACCAAAAGCTACCCCAAAAACAAGTGAAGGAACAAAACCACCGATAAACAATCCTAAGTCCCACGCTTTACGCCAAGTTGGATTTTCCACTTTAGCACGATATTCTAATCCAACAGGACGGAAGAATAATGCAGCTAAAACAAGGATCATTGCAATATAAAATCCTGAGAAGGATGTTGCATAAATAAGTGGGAATGCAGCAAACATTGCACCACCGGCAGTTAATAACCAAACTTGGTTACCATCCCAGTGAGGAGCGATAGAGTTAAGCATAATACGCTTTTCCACTTCTTTTTTACCTGCAAAAGGAAGAAGTGTTAAAACCCCCATATCGAATCCGTCAGTAACTGCAAAGCCAATAAGCAACACACCTAAGAGGATCCACCATACAAATCGTAGAAATTCATAATCAATCATGATTTAGGCTCCTGCTTATTTAGTTGATTGTTCAAAATAGTAACGACCTGTTTTTAATGAACTTGGGCCAAGTCGACTATATTTAACCATTAGATATACTTCTGCAACTAAGAAGATAGTATATAACGCACAAACTAGACCAATTGAGAACCAGAGATCTCCAGTTGTCAATGCAGAGTTCGCTACGCCTACCGGTAATACCTCAAAGATTGCCCAAGGTTGTCTTCCATATTCAGCTAAGAACCAACCTGATTCAATTGCAATCCACGGTAAAGGAAGCCCATAAAGCAAAGCTTTAAGTAAAAACTTGTTTTCACCAACAGTTTTTCTGATATTTGCAATAAATGCACCGATAATGAGAAGTAGTAATAAACCGCCTGCAAATATCATAATACGGAATGACCAGAAAGTAGGTCCAACATCAGGAATAGTATCGGCTGCTGCCTGTTTTACTTGTTCGTCAGTTGCATCAACAACATTATCGGTATAACGTTTTAACAATAAACCATACCCAAGATCTTTTTCCACTGCTTTAAATTGAGCAATAGTATCTGCATCTTTTTGACCTGAACGAAGTTTTTCCAATAAACCGTATGCAACCATACCATTACGTACACGTTCTTCATTTTGAACTCGTAAATCATTCAAACCGGTAATTTCTTTATCTAAAGAACGGGTTGCAATGATACCTGCAGCGTAAGGAATTTGTAATGCAAATTCATTACGACCTTCTTGTGAATTCGGAACAATAGCAATATTCCACGCAGCCGGAGCCGGTTCAGTATCCCACTCTCCTTCCATAGCGGCAAGTTTAGTTGGTTGAGCCTGACCGACTTCATAACCTGCTTCATCTCCCATAATTAAAACAGATAATATTGCAATGAAGCCAAATGTTGCCCCAATTGAGAAAGAACGTTTTGCAAAACCGATATCACGCCCTTTAAGCAAATAATAAGAACTGACTGCTAATACGAAAATTGCACCACAAACATACCCAGAAGACAAAGTATGCAAGAATTTAGTTTGTGCTTGAGGATTTAACCATAGTTCTAGGAAACTACTCATTTCCATACGCATAGTATCAAAATTGAATTCTGCGCCTACAGGATCTTGCATCCAGCCGTTTGCAACCAAAATCCACATGGCAGATAAGTTCGAACCGAATGCAACGCAGTAAGTTGATAACAAGTGTTTCGCTTTTGAAAGTCTATCCCAACCGAAGAAGAATAAACCCACGAAAGTAGATTCTAAGAAGAATGCAAGTAACGCTTCAATTGCTAATGGTGCACCGAAGATATCACCTACATAGTGTGAATAATAAGACCAGTTAGTACCAAATTGGAATTCCATTGTGATACCAGTTGTCACTCCTAGAGCAAAGTTAATACCAAACAATTTGCCCCAGAACTTAGTCATATCTTTATATACCTCTTTCCCTGTCGTTACATAGATGGTTTCCATTATTACAAGAATAAAGGACAAACCCAATGTTACAGGTACGAATAGGAAGTGGTATAGTGCAGTCAATGCAAACTGCAATCTCGAGAGTTCAACAATGTCTAACATCTCAATCAACCTCTTGTACTCAATACAAGTTTAAAAAAGATTACAAATCCTGTAATCACCCCATTAGCCATTAATCAATATCAATTAATTAGCTTAAATATCAAACTCAGGTAAAGATATGATTTATTTCACATTGAAATAAAGGATAACTCTAACCGTTTAATACATCTTTTATTTTACTCCTAAAAATGGGGTAGAGGAAACCCAAAAAGTTTTAGATTGATCACAAAATCGCATTAAAATCAAAAAAATAAATTTCAATAACAGAATATTATTTGATACATATCAATTTTTATATTTTTTGTAACATTTTATTAAAAACTTATTTTTTGATTTACCGACAAAAACAACTTTTTA
>NZ_JTJP01000049.1:0-26060 GCF_001678575.1 Gallibacterium genomosp. 1 | reverse complement strand
GCCTTTTAGGCGGGTTTTTTTATGAATATGAGGTTATATTTGTTTAATAAATAAGGAGATTTTGATGAAGTTTTTATTATTAAATGGTGGAAAAGCATTTGGACATTCTCAGGGGAAACTGAATACAACATTACATAATATAGCGAAAGAAACTTTGCTTGCATTAGGTCACGAAGTTCAAGAAACCATAATTGATGCCGGTTACGATATTAATCAAGAAATTGAAAAATTTTTATGGATGGATGTGGTGATTTGGCAAATGCCTGGTTGGTGGATGGGTGAACCGTGGATTGTGAAAAAATATATTGATGAGGTCTTTACTTTTGGTCACGGAAAATTATATCAGAGTGATGGTCGTCATCGGGTAAATCCGACAGAAGGTTATGGCACTGGTGGTTTGTTGCAAGGTAGGAAACATATGTTGTCATTAACTTGGAATGCACCGATTGAAGCATTTGAACGTGAAGGTGATTTTTTTGAAGGCAAAGGTGTAGACGGTGTATATTTGCATTTTAGAAAAGCAAATGAGTTTATTGGTCTTTCAGCATTGCCTACGTTTATTTGTAATGATGTTATTAAAAATCCGAATGTGGAACATCATATTACTGAGTATAAAGCACATTTAAATAAATTATTTGCTAAATAAAATCAGAGAGGATAAAGTCTTTAATAGACTTTATCTTTTTATGGTATTCACCTGCGTGGCTTATCCTTTGGGCAATGATAGTGTAAAAATATTACCATTTATTGGAATAAACTAAATTCTTACCTGAAGAATTGCTCTTTGCTACTGATTCGTCGCATAATAAAGACAATTCTGAGGAAATAATTGCTGTTTTACAGATTAATAGTAGATAATGGTGGTTATTTAATAGTTTCTTTATTTCAGAATATTGGGGTAATATCAATATCGGTTAATAAAAAATTATTATGCCAAAATGAATATTGCCGGAAAGTGTTAAGCTGACATTATTTGGTGGATGGTATATTTGAAAATACAATATTTTATTAAAAAATAAATATGGTAAAAAAAGATAATTTTAGTCAATTTGTTCAACAACATCTATTACCTTTTGTTGAAAATTTTCCTATTCAATATATTGAGGCGAATCAGAAGAAAAAAATAGCTTTCAGATATTTTACTCATCAAACTCATCAAAAATTAATTGTATTGGTAAATGGTCGTGCAGAAAATATTTTAAAATGGAGTGAAGTTGCGTATGATTTTTATCAGCAAGGATTTGATGTGCTATTATTTGATCATCGTGGGCAAGGATTTTCTGATCGTTTATTAAGGGATCGAGAAAAAGGATACATTGATCGATTTCAATATTATTTAGATGATATGGATTTAGTGATACAAACTGTTCTTCGACAAAAAGTGTATTCAAAACAATATCTTCTGGCTCATTCAATGGGAGGTTTAATTTCAACTTGTTATTTGGCTAAATACCCACATCAATTTAATAAAGTTATTTTATCCGCGCCATTTTGGGGATTACCGCAGAAAACGGTAAGAAGAGATGAAATTATTGTTGCGATAATGACATTATTAGGTTTTTCTCAACATTATGTTTTTGGTAAAGGTGCATATAAGGCAGCTGATTTAGAAACAACGTTATTGAGTCATAGTAAGGAACGAATGTCATTTATGAATGAAATTGCTGAAAAATACCCGAATGTTCGTCTAGGTGGACCGACATTTTCTTGGGTACATCAATGTATTATTATGTTCTCAAAATTAAAGAATATTATTGCTAAAATTAAAGTTAAGACACTTATTTTACAGGCGGAACAGGATTTAATTGTTTCTAATACAGCAATAAATGAATTGTCGACCTATTTCTCTAACGTAATATTAAAAGATATTGAGAAATCAAGACACGAAATATTATTCGAAACAGATGATATTCGTCAATCCGCCTTTAGAGAAATTATTGATTTTCTTTCTAAGGATTAAAACCTTGTATTGCAATAATTAGTATTGCTAAATAGAAAAGAACAAAACAGATAGCTAATAAATAATAAGCTAATTTAGGTTTTCTTAGATGAAGTTTATAAATTATTCTGGCTAAAATAAATAGTACCAGAGGATAACTCCACATAAAGATAGACATATTATTAATTTCTGTCTGTGATAATGTTGGATTGTTTTTCAATGAAGGTGATAATAATAAAGATAATGGCCATAGGAAAGCTGGAATACAAAAAATAGCGATAGCCCAAGAAAATTTAGAAAAGCCTTGCGGAAAATTATTTTTTCGATTACGCATAATAATTAAATGTAGATATTAGTGATCAATGCTAGCAGTATAGCGAATTTTATAAATAAGAACTAGGATTAACATTATGTATTACCTTTTTAGTACCTCTCAACAACAGTTGGCAATTCGATTTCAGCAGTTTATTCGACAGCAATATCAACAGCAAATTGAGATAAGAGAGGAAAAGGGCGTGTTTCATTTGTTTATATCTGAGCAGAGTGGGAAAATCGTTGAGATTAAACAGGTTGCGGAGCAATTTTTAGCGAATCCGGAAGATGAGCGTTTTTACCGCTCTGATTGGCAGCAAGAGAGCCAGATCTCTTGGCAAGAACTATGGAAACCGTTGTTGGTAACAAGTTCTCGTTTTAGATGGAATACATTATGGCAAAATAAATTTTGTGCATTTATTACTTTAGTCTGTATTTTTGTATTTGCTTTAACTTACACTGATTGGCAACAACAAATTTTTTTCTATTTCCATTTCCCAGTGTTTCCGGAGCAGCAGTTTGAACTTTGGCGTTATTTTTCTCATAGTTTAGTGCATCTTTCTCTGACACATATTTTGTTTAATTTAATGTGGTGGTGGATTTTTGCCGGTTTGATTGAACGTTATCAAGGCACATTTAAACTATGTGAACTCTACACTATTTCGGCAATAACGAGTGGTATTGCTCAATATTGCTCGTCTGGAGCAGATTTTTTTGGGTTATCTGGTGTGGTTTATGCTGTGTTGGGGTATGTTTTTATCGCAAATTATTTTGATCCGAAAAAGCAGTTTGCAATTCCAAGTGGGTTTGGTTTGTTTTTGATTATTGGGATTGTATCTGGTTTTTTTGCGCCTTTAGTTGGTATTGCGATAGGAAACAGCGCGCATATTGCCGGATTAATTACCGGATGTGTTTTATCCGGCATTGATGTTTGGCGACAAAAAGCAGTGAAATAATTTTTTTACAAAAATTTAATGAAAAGATATTCAATTTGGGTAGAATGACAACCAATAATTACAATAATGTGAGGCAGTTATGAAACAGGCAATACGCCACAACCGGATTATTGAGTTAGTAAAATTGCACGGTTATATTAGCACAGAAGAGCTCGTTTCTGAGCTTGATGTTAGTCCTCAAACTATTCGTCGTGATCTCAATGAGCTGGCAGCACAGAATCAAATTCGTCGTCATCATGGTGGTGCCGCTTCGCCTTCCAGTTCTGAAAATAGTGATTATGCTTCCCGTAAGACACTACTTTCTCAGGAAAAAGATTGGATAGCCAAATGTGTTGCGCAACATATTCCTAATGGTTCATCATTATTTATTGATATTGGCACTACTGCGGAAGCAGTTGCGAAAGCATTATTGAATCACGAAAATCTGCGTATCGTGACCAATAATTTGAATGCGGCTCATATTTTAATGGAAAAGGAGAATTTTCAAATTATTATTGCCGGAGGTGGTTTACGTCCGGATGGAGGAATTATTGGCGAAGCGACAATGCAATTTATTGCTCAATTTAGATTGGATTTCGGTATTTTAGGGATTAGTGCTATTGATCGAGATGGTTCATTACTTGATTATGATTACCACGAAGTGCAGGTGAAACGCACAATTATTGAAAGTTCACGTACCAGTATTCTTGTTACCGACCATTCTAAATTTTCTCGTAATGCGATGGTTCGATTAGGGGCAATAACAATGTTTGATTATCTGTTTACTGATAAAACATTGCCGAATGAAGTGGCAAAAGTGGTTGAAAACAGCAGTTTGGTGGTTGAAGTTTGCCCACGTCCTGAGTAAAGATACTATTTTATGAAATTACTAAATAAATGGCGAAGTTACATTCAGCTAATGCGTTTGGATAAGCCTATTGGCTCGTTTTTGTTATTGTGGCCGACATTGTGGGCGTTATTTTTAGCCTCAAAAGGTATGCCGGATGTTAAGATTTTGTTCATTTTTATCTTAGGCGTGGTCTTTATGCGTTCGGCAGGTTGCGTGATTAATGATTATGCGGATCGTCATATTGACGGCAAAGTAAAACGTACTTCGCAACGGCCTTTAGCAATCGGAGCTATATCAGAAAAAGAGGCGAAAATATTATTTGTGCTATTGATACTGCTCTCATTTTTCCTCGTTTTACAACTTAATCTCTATGCGATAGTGTTGTCTGTAGTAGCTGCGGTATTGGCGTTCATTTATCCGTTTATGAAGCGTTATACTCATTTGCCGCAACTCTTTTTGGGGGCGGCATTTGGCTGGTCAATACCGATGGCTTATGGCGCAACAGCGGCTTCTCTGCCATTATCTTGTTGGCTTTTATTTTTAGCGAATTTAGCGTGGACAATTGCTTATGATACACAATACGCTATGGTGGATCGTGATGATGATTTGCGTATTGGCGTTAAATCAACTGCAATCTTGTTTGCAGAATATGACAATAAAATCATTGCGTTATTACAGATTGCTACATTAGCTGTTCTGGTTTATCTTGGAGTGGAACAGCAGTTGTCGAAAGGTTATTTCATTGGTTTATTGCCGGCGTTAGGTTGTTTTATTTATCAGTGTCGTCTGACAAAACGACGTACTCGTGAGGAGTGTTTCAAGGCATTTTTAAATAATAACTATGTTGGAATGTGGATTTTTGTCGCAATTTTAGTAGGAATTTTAGGATAAACGAAAAGGGGATTATTTCCCCTTTCTGATCCAATAACGATAAGGTGTTTGTTCGATTTCACTTTGTAACAATGTATGTTCCATAAATTGACAGAATCCTGGAATATCACGAGTAGTTGCCGGATCATCGGCAATAATAAGCAAAATTTCTCCGTTCTGCATTTCACGAATTTTCTTTCTTACTAACATTACCGGTTCTGGACAACGTAATCCTTGTGTATCAAGTGTTTGATTAATTTCTAATTCGGTCATATGATTGCTGCTGATTATTAATAAAAGCAGTAATGATACTGCATTTTCACGTAATATGGGATAGTGGAGTAGAGAATGGAAACATTATTTAATGCTCATTTGGCACGAGTTCAAACAATTATACAGGAAGCTTTATCCAGCTGTCGGCTTGATGGCGTATGGATTTATGCTGGTCAGGCTGATTATTATTTTATGGATGATCAAACTAAAACTTTTCGTATTAATCCCTATTTCAACTATGTTGTGCCGATGCCACAGGCTGAAGGAAGTTGGTTGTTTTTAGACGGTTATAGCATACCAAAACTCTATTTTTATCAGCCAAAAGATTATTGGTATTTTGTTGAAACATTGCCGAATGCGTTTTGGTGTAAACAGTTTGAATGGGAAGTATTTACCTACCCGGAACAGCTGCAACAGGAAGTTAATAATCGTAAAAATTGTGCATTTATTGGCGAAGATGAGTCCTTGGCAAAATCATTTGGTTTTTATTCAGTTAATGACCGTAAATTATTGAATATTTTGAATTATTATCGTGCTTATAAAAGTGAGTATGAAATTGAATGTATTTTTAGAGCACAGAAACCGGCATTGTTAGGACATCAAGCGGCTAAACAGGCGTTTGAGCAAGGGAAAAGTGAATTTGAAATTAATGCAACGTATTTACAGGCAAGTCAGCAGTCGGATTTAAATGTGCCTTACGGTAATATTATCGCCTTGAATGAACACGGCGCGGTGTTGCATTATAATCGCTTATCTCACCAAGCGCCGGAAACTGTCAACAGTTTCTTAATCGATGCCGGCGCAAGTTATCTTGGTTATGCTTCAGATATTACGCGCACCTATCAACAACAAACACAACCCATATTTGCTGAATTGTTGTGCGGAATGGAACAAATTAAGCGCGATATTATTGCCGATTTGCGTGTCGGGCATAACTATTTGGGCTATCACACTCAGTTGCAACAACGAATTGCAGAATTATTAGCGGAAAGTGAATTAGTAAAATTACCGGCACAACAGATTTTTGATTTGGGCATCAACCGCGCATTTTTGCCGCACGGTTTAGGGCATCTTCTCGGTTTGCAGGTGCACGATATTGGTGGATGGCAGCAGAATAAACGAGGCGCGATTAAACGTCCGCCGGAGGTGTATCCGAGTTTGCGTTGTACCCGAGAATTGGCGGAAGGAATGGTGTTGACGATTGAACCCGGCTTCTATTTTATTGATTTATTATTGCAGCCTTGGCGACAAAGTGAATATGCAAGCAAAATTGATTGGGCAATGATCGATGTTTTAAAAGCATTCGGTGGTATCCGTACAGAAGATAATATTGTGATGAGAACTGAAGGTGCGGAAAATTTAACCGTCAAAATGGAACAACAATTAGGACTGTCATAAAAGGAGAATTATGCAATACCCGGTGTTAAAGTCTGCGGTCACCTTTAGTGAGGAAATCAAAAAAAGTCGATTTATTACCTATCTACAGCCGGTATCGGGAATGGAGGAGGCGAAACAGTTTTGGCAGCAAATACGGCAACAACATCCTGATGCGCGTCATCATTGTTGGGCTACGGTTGCCGGCACTCCGACCGATTCGCAACAGTATGGCTTTTCCGATGATGGAGAGCCGTCCGGCACTGCCGGTAAGCCGATGTTAAATTTATTGCTGGGCAGTGGTTTAGGCGAAGTTTGTGCAGTCGTGGTGCGCTATTATGGCGGCATTCTGCTTGGTACCGGTGGATTAGTGAAAGCTTACGGTAATGGCGTACAGCAAGCTTTAAAGCTGGCGGAAACCACAATTAAGATTGAGCGCAAATCGTATCTTCTTATTTGTGAATATGCGCAATGGGCGTGGTTGGAAGCGCTGTTGAAACAGTATGATGCACAAATTAGCTCGCAACAATTTACCGATCAGGTCAGGTTACAGCTGGCGATCGCTGAACAACAGGCAGAACAGTTGGCGTGGCACATTAATGAACGTTCCGCCGGGCAACTTACATTACAGTTATTGGAAGACTGAGATATTTTTATGAAAACATTGATTTTATATCTTACTCACGATGGGCAAACCCGAAAAATTGCTGAAGCGATTGCAGCCAAGTTAAATGGGCAATCTGTATTGGTCAATTTAGCGGAAAATATGCAGATTGATCTTGCACCTTATGATCGCGTTGTTATCGGCGCGTCTATTCGCTATGGGAAGTTCAGCACTCAATTGTATGATTTTATTCAGCAGCATCACTCCCAATTACAAGCGAAAAAAGGGGCGTTGTATACTGTCAATCTAACTGCAAGAAAAGCGGATAAAAATACACCGCAAACCAATGTTTATACGAGGAAATTGTTGGCGAAAATTAATTGGCAACCACAGTTGGTTCAGGTATTTGCCGGCGCATTGCTTTATCCACGTTATGGTTGGTTTGATCGGATGATGATTCGTTTTATTATGAAAATTACCGGCGGCGAAACCGATCCGACAAAAGAGATTGAGTATACCGATTGGCAACAGGTTGCACGTTTTGCGGAGCGCTTACAGCAACTTTGAACAGACAATAAAAAACCGCCAAATTGGCGGTTTTATTTTTAATCCAAAAAAATCATTAAGCTAATTTTTTGATTTGTGCAGATAATTTAGATTTGTGATTTGCTGCTTTATTTTTGTGGATTAAGCCTTTAGAAGCCATTCTATCCACAACTTTTTGCATTTCAACAAAAGCTGCTTCTGCAACTGCTTTATCCCCAGCGGCTACTGCTGCATAAACTTTTTTGATGTAAGTACGCATCATTGAGCGGCGGCTGGCGTTATGTTGACGGCGTTTTTCAGATTGAATCGCACGTTTTTTTGCTGACTTGATATTAGCCAAGGTCAAACTCCCAAAATTTCTAATTAATTACACTAAAAATGAAAGGCGTAAAATATGCCTATTTTTTAAGCCTTTGTCAATCAATTTATCGCTTGATGCCGTAAATTTGCTTCGAGAGTAAGCAAGGCAATAGCTAACTTGCTTTAGTGAGACACAACCAAAGTAAGCCATTAAAAGGCGGCGTGATTTTAACAGTTTTTCCGGTGAGAATATAGCTTAAAAAGTAAAAATATATACAATGTGCAATAATTTTTATGAAGTCAGACCGAATTGTGGTGGTTATTTTGAGCAAAGGATTATTAAAATCAGGTATCGTTGTTAGCAGTATGACATTGCTTTCACGCGTGTTGGGCTTAATTCGTGATGTGGTGATCGCGAATTTGTTAGGGGCCGGTGTCGCTGCGGATGTCTTTTTATTTGCAAACCGTATTCCTAATTTTTTGCGTCGTCTGTTTGCTGAAGGGGCATTTTCTCAGGCATTTGTGCCGGTGTTGGCGGAATATCAGAAAGAGGGAGATTTGGATAAAACCCGTCAATTTATTGCCAAAGTATCCGGCACCTTGGGTGGCTTGGTTACCGTTGTAACTTTATTAGCAATGATTGGCTCACCGTTGGTCACTGCGGTTTTCGGTACTGGCTGGTTTATGGATTGGTTGAACGGTGGCGCGGATGCCGAGAAATTTACTCAAGCCTCATTATTATTAAAAATTACCTTCCCTTATTTATGGTTTATTACGTTAGTGGCGCTATCCGGCGCAATTCTTAATACTATCGGCAAATTTGGTGTAATGTCGTTTTCGCCGGTGTTGTTGAATGTGGCGATGATCGCCGCTGCGCTCTTTATTGCACCGAGATTGGACAATCCGGATATTGGTTTAGCGATAGGGATTTTCTTGGGGGGATTGCTGCAATTTTTATTCCAACTCCCTTTTTTAAAACAGGCTGGATTGTTGGTAAAACCAAAATGGGCGTGGAATGATTCTGGTGTGAAAAAAATTCGCACTTTGATGATACCGGCCCTATTCGGCGTATCGGTAAGTCAAATTAATCTTTTATTGGATACCTTTATCGCTAGCTTTTTAATGACTGGTTCAATCAGCTGGTTATATTATTCTGATCGTTTGTTAGAGTTTCCTTTAGGTTTGTTCGGAATCGCTATTTCGACCGTTATTTTGCCGACTTTATCACGTCATCACGTTAATAAAGATAATATACAAAGTGAGCAGGCTTTTCGCCAAACATTGGATTGGGGCGTACGGATGATTTTATTGCTTGGCGTGCCGGCAATGGTCGGTATTGCTTTATTGGCACAGCCAATGTTATTAGTATTGTTTATGCGTGGCAATTTCTTACTTTCTGATGTGCAAGCGGCTTCTTATTCATTGTGGGCATTCAATGCCGGACTACTGAGCTATATGCTCATAAAAATTTTAGCAAATGGTTATTATGCTCGTCAGGATACTAAAACACCGGTGCGTTACGGTATTATTGCAATGGTTAGTAATATGGGGTTTAATTTATTGGCTATTCCTTTCAGTTATGTCGGTTTAGCAATGGCATCGGCAATGTCGGCCACGTTGAACGCTTTTCTGCTTTATCGTGGTTTGTTGCACCGACAGGTCTACCATTTCTCTGCACAAAGTTTATACTTTTTTTTAAAAGTGGTGATTGCTGCTGGGGTAATGGGAGTTGTATTGTTTTACTTTACACCGCATATTGCCGCTTGGCAAACAATGACAATAATGTGGAGAGTGATCTGGTTAGCAGGGTTGATTACTGTTGCTGCGATTTGTTACTTGTTGTTATTGATAATATTGGGTATCAGAAAAAGCGATTTATTGGCACATTAATATGAGTATTTTGCAATCTTTGTGGATGATTTTTGCCAGTGCTTCTTTTGCGGCAATGGCGGCATTTATGTGCTTATGCCACTAAAAGATAGGTCGACACTGCTGTTTTACACTATTTAACAATCTGCGTATAATACCGACATTTTTGTAACCTTTTCCAATAGCAAACAGATCATAATGCGATTAATTCGAGGTCTTTATAATTTACCTACTTTCCCTAACGGGTGTGCGCTGACTATCGGGAATTTCGATGGTGTACATTTAGGGCATCAAACTATTTTGCGTCATCTCAAGCAAAAAGCACAACAATTAGGATTGCCGGCAGTAGTGATGTTATTTGAACCACAGGCAAAAGAGTTTTTCTTAAAACAGAAAGCGCCGGCGAGGTTAATGAGATTACGTGATAAATTGACCGCATTGGCTCAATTCGGTATCGATTATGTTTTCTGTGTTCCTTTCAATGCAGCTTTCGCACAACAAAGTGCAGAACAGTTTATTCAACATTATTTAATTGAAAAATTGCGTGTTAAATTTTTAAGCATTGGTGATGATTTTCGTTTTGGCATTCATCGTAGTGGTAATTTTGCAACATTACAAAAAGCCGGCAAACAATACGGTTTTCAAGTGGAAAACAATGCCAGTTACTGTTTAGCACAACAGCGTGTGAGCAGTACCGCAATCCGTGAGGCGTTGGCACAGGATAACTTGGAACAGGTTGAGCAGATGTTGGGACGACCTTACAGCATTTTAGGACGAGTGGTGCACGGCAATGAACTGGGCAGAACAATCGGCTTCCCAACCGCCAATATCGGACTGCATCGTAATGTGAACCCGATTCAGGGGGTTTATGCGGTGGAGGTTAAAGATAAGGCAAACCATCATTATTATGGTGTTGCCAATGTCGGAAATCGCCCAACCATTAATGGATTTAAACCGTTGTTGGAAGTTCATTTGTTTGATTTTAATGGTGATCTTTATGGGCAAACGTTGGAAATTTTCTTTAAGTTGAAATTACGTTCAGAAATTAAATTTCCTTCATTTGAGGCACTGCAACAACAGATTAAGTTGGATGCGGACAATGCGAAACGTTATTTTCAACAAAATCGGCAAAAATAACGGAAATTTTTGATAACTTTGTTTGCATAGCGATCTAAAAAAGGCTATAAAAGAGCGTTTAAAGATGAAAATAACGGCAATTCTGCCGGAAAAAATTTAGCAATTTTGATTTAACTTTATTAATTACGGAATATTCTAATGTCTAAAGATACAACTGATTACAAAAGCACATTGAACCTGCCTGAAACAGGTTTCCCAATGCGTGGCGATTTGGCAAAACGTGAGCCGGCTATGCTAAAAAATTGGTATGATAAAAACCTTTATCAAAAAATTCGTCAGGCAAGTAAGGGTAAGAAAACCTTTATTTTGCACGATGGGCCTCCTTACGCTAATGGAACAATTCATATTGGACACGCAGTAAATAAAATTCTGAAAGATATTATCGTTAAATCAAAAACTGCATTAGGTTATGACTCTCCTTATATTCCGGGATGGGATTGCCACGGATTGCCGATTGAATTAAAAGTGGAGGGGTTGGTTGGTAAACCGAATGAAAAAGTGAGTGCAGCGGAATTCCGTGAAGCTTGTCGTGTTTATGCTAAAGAACAAGTGGAAGGTCAGAAAAAAGATTTTATCCGTTTAGGTGTGCTTGGCGATTGGGATCATCCTTATTTAACAATGAATTTTGAAACCGAAGCCAACATCATCCGTACTTTGGCAGATGTGATTAAAAATGGTCATCTTTATAAAGGCTCTAAACCAGTTCATTGGTGTTTGGATTGTGGTTCAGCTTTGGCAGAAGCGGAAGTGGAATATTATGATAAAACTTCACCGTCTATTTATGTTCGCTTTAATGCGGTGGATGAAAATGCAGTATTGGCTAAATTTAATTTGAGTGAAAAAGGCGAAGGAAAAATTTCTGCTGTCATTTGGACAACCACACCTTGGACATTGCCGTCAAACAGAGCAATTGCTCTGCACCCTGAATTGGAATATCAATTGATTCAGGTAAATAGTGAACGTTTAATTCTCAACACCGAATTGGTAGATAGCGTAATGAAAGCTATTGGCGCAACAGATTACAAAGTATTGGGCGTTGCAAAAGGGCAAGATCTTGAGTTATTACAATTCCAACATCCGTTCTATGATTACAGCGTGCCGTTTATTTTGGGTGATCACGTTGGCAATGATGCCGGTACCGGTTTGGTTCATACTGCACCGGATCACGGTCAGGACGACTTTATTGTTGGTCAAAAATATCAATTACCAATGGCAGGATTAATCGGTAATGACGGTAAATTCAACAGCCAAGCGAAATTCTTTGCCGGTGAAAATGTGTTTGATGCCAATCCGTTGGTAGTAAACAAATTGGAAGAAGTGGGTGCATTGTTGAAGCTTGAGAAAATTACTCACAGCTACCCACACTGCTGGCGTCATAAAACGCCGATTATTTTCCGTGCAACACCGCAATGGTTTATCGGTATGGAAACTAAAGGGTTACGCGCGCAAGCATTGAAAGAGATTAAAGGTGTGCGTTGGGTACCGGATTGGGGACAAGCTCGTATTGAGGCGATGGTAGAAAATCGCCCTGATTGGTGTATTTCCCGTCAACGTACTTGGGGAGTGCCATTAACACTGTTTATCCATAAAGAAACAGAAGCATTGCATCCACGTACATTAGAATTAATTGAAGAAGTGGCAAAACGTGTGGAACAAAAAGGTATCCAAGCGTGGTGGGATTTGGATATTAATGAAGTATTAGGAGAAGATGCTAAAGATTATCAAAAAGTGCCGGATACACTTGATGTATGGTTTGATTCTGGATCAACCTATTCTTCAGTAGTGAAGCATCGTGCTGAATTTGGCGGTAATGATGTTGATATGTATCTTGAAGGTTCAGATCAACACCGTGGTTGGTTTATGTCTTCATTAATGTTATCAACAGCAACGGATAATAAAGCACCTTATAAACAGGTACTTACACACGGCTTCACCGTTGATGGTCAAGGACGCAAGATGTCTAAATCAATCGGAAATATTGTAACTCCGCAAGAAGTAATGGATAAATTTGGCGGCGATATTTTGCGGTTATGGGTTGCATCAAGTGATTATACTGGTGAAATTGCAGTATCGGATGAAATCTTTAAACGAGCAGCAGACACCTATCGTCGTATTCGTAACACTGCACGTTTCTTATTGGCAAACTTAAACGGTTTTGATCCTAAGCGTGATATGGTTCAACCAGAAGAGATGATCGTTTTGGATCGTTGGGCAGTTGCTTGTGCATTGCAGGCACAAAATGACATTAAAGAAGCCTACGATAATTATCAATTCCACGAAGTGGTGCAACGTTTGATGCGTTTCTGTTCAATTGAAATGGGTTCATTCTATTTGGATATTATTAAAGATCGTCAATACACCACGAAAGCGGATAGTCTGGCACGTCGTAGCTGTCAAACTGCGTTGTATCATATTGCGGAAGCATTGGTGCGTTGGATTGCTCCAATCCTATCCTTTACCGCCGATGAAATTTGGCAATATTTGCCGGGAGAACGCAGTGAATTTGTCTTTACAGAAGAGTTTTATCAAGGTCTATTTGCCTTAGCTGATAATGAAGAGATGAATGATGCTTACTGGCAAGAAGTGTTAAAAGTAAGAGCGGAAGTTAACCGTGTGCTTGAACAGGCTCGTAACGATAAAGTGATTGGTGCAGCATTGGCGGCGGAAGTAACGCTTTATGCAAATCAGCATTATCGCGAATTATTGGCAAAATTAGCATCTGAATTGCGTTTTGTATTAATTACCTCAAAAGCAGAAGTGAAACTGTTGGAAGAGGCGGATGTTGCTGAGGGCGAATTAAAAGGTTTAGCAGTGAAAGTTGTGGCTTCTAAAGATGAAAAATGTCCGCGTTGTTGGCATTATTCCGATACCATCGGACAAAACAACGAGCATCCACATCTTTGCGCACGTTGCGTAGATAACGTGGTGGGACAGGGTGAAACCAGACAGTTCGCTTAATTTTTAATGTTGTTTAAATAAGATAATCACTGTTAAGCTTTGCTTGGCAGTGATTATTTTTATACAAAGGAGAATAAATGAAAAAACAGGCAAACGGTTTAGTTTTTTTATGGCTAAGTGTTGTCGCTTTTATGTCGGATTTGTTCACTAAGTGGTTAGTGGTTTCACACTTTGAGCTATATGAAAGTGTCAATATTCTACCAATTTTTAACCTGACCTATGTTAGGAATTATGGTGCAGCATTCAGCTTTTTGGCTAATCATAGCGGTTGGCAAAAATACTTTTTTGTATTAATTGCGGTTGTTATTTCAGCATTATTACTATTTTGGTTAGCGAAAACACCACGTCAAAAGATCTTGCTTAACAGTGCTTATGCTTTAATTATCGGTGGTGCATTAGCCAATATGACGGATCGTCTTTATCACGGTTTTGTGGTCGATTTTCTTGATTTTTATTGGCAAATTTATCACTATCCGGTGTTTAATGTTGCAGATATTGCAATTTGTGTTGGGGCAGGATTACTGATCCTCGATTATCTGAAGAATGAACGCAAACAGGTAAAAGGAAAGGACGAATGAAAATTATCTTAGCAAATCCGCGAGGTTTTTGTGCCGGTGTAGATCGCGCTATCAGCATCGTGGAATTGGCGTTGGAAATTCACGGCGCACCGATTTATGTACGTCACGAAGTGGTACATAATCGTTTTGTAGTGGACGGTTTACGTCAGCGTGGTGCAATTTTTGTCGAA
This sequence comes from Gallibacterium genomosp. 1, assembly GCF_001678575.1. NCBI lineage: Bacteria > Pseudomonadati > Pseudomonadota > Gammaproteobacteria > Pasteurellales > Pasteurellaceae > Gallibacterium > Gallibacterium genomosp. 1. Next base: position 11,345 of record NZ_JTJP01000049.1, on the reverse strand, counting down.
GAGTTAAGTGAAGTGCCTGATGGATCGATTGTGATTTTTTCAGCACACGGTGTTTCTCAGGCTGTGCGTCAGGAAGCGAAAGAGCGTGATTTAAAAGTGTTTGATGCAACCTGTCCGTTAGTAACGAAAGTACATATGCAGGTAGCAAGAGCAAGTCGAAAAGGCACAAAAGCAATTTTAATTGGTCACGAAGGGCATCCTGAAGTGGAAGGTACAATGGGACAGTACGATAATCGTGAAGGCGGAATTTATTTAGTGGAAAATGTGGAGGATATTGCTGGATTGCCACTCTCAAATCAGGATGATCTCACCTTTATGACACAAACAACCTTGTCGATTGATGACACTGCCGAAGTGATTGAAGCGTTAAAAACGAAATATCCAGCAATTCAAGGGCCACGCAAAAATGATATTTGCTATGCAACAACCAATCGTCAACACGCCGTTAAGGAGCTGGCAAAGCAGTCTGATTTAGTTATTGTGGTCGGCTCAAAAAATTCATCAAACTCTAACCGTTTGGCAGAACTAGCTTCTCGTATGGGGGTGTCATCTAAGTTAATAGATGATGCTGCTGATATTGATCCTCAATGGCTAGAGAATATTAATGTGATTGGCATTACTGCAGGCGCATCCGCACCGGAAGTGTTAGTGCAATCAGTGGTGAATCGTTTATTGGAACTCGGTGCAATAACAGTTGAAGAGTTGGAAGGTTGTGAAGAAAATACGGTATTTGAGGTGCCGAAAGAATTGAGAGTTACTGAAGTAAATTAAGGAAATGCCGTTGTTATATTCAATGAACAACGGTTTTTTCTTTCTATTAAACGGAATGAAGTATCACTTCATTTTTTTTCATTTTTTAAGTGATCGCTATCACACTTCTAATAATCTGTGTTTTACTTCATTTTTATGGACTTCTATACTGAAACTGATTAACAAAGATAAATCAATCTTTGTATTAAAACTAAACAATGAGGATATTGTTATGAGTATGTTATCTTATTTACAAAAAATAGGTCGAGCCTTGATGGTGCCGGTTGCAGCATTGCCGGCAGCAGCTATTTTAATGGGGATAGGCTATTGGATAGATCCGGATGGTTGGGGAAGCAATAGCGCTCTGGCATCATTATTGATCAAATCAGGTGCTGCAATTATTGATAATATGTCGTTGTTATTTGCGGTTGGTGTTGCATTTGGTCTTTCTAAAGATAAACACGGCTCAGCAGCATTATCAGGTTTAGTCGGTTATTTAGTTGTTACCACTTTGCTTTCTCCCGGTGCAGTTTCTCAACTACAAGGTATTCCTTTAGATCAAGTGCCGGCAGCATTCGGTAAAATTAATAACCAATTTATCGGTATTTTGGTTGGTATTATTTCTGCGGAACTCTATAACAGATTTTCTCACGTTGAGTTACATCAAGCATTGGCATTTTTCAGCGGTAAACGTTTAGTACCGATTGTTGTTTCTTTCGTGATGATTTTAGTGTCATTTGTATTGCTTTATGTATGGCCGGTGATTTTTAACGGATTGGTCAGTTTTGGTGAATCAATTCAAGGTTTAGGGGCAACCGGTGCTGGCATTTATGCCTTCTTCAATCGTTTATTAATTCCTGTCGGTCTACATCACGCTTTGAATTCTGTATTCTGGTTTGATGTTGCCGGAATTAATGATATTCCTAACTTCCTAGGTGGGGCAAAATCATTGGCGGAAGGTAAAGCGGTGCTTGGACAAACAGGTATGTATCAAGCCGGTTTCTTCCCAATTATGATGTTCGGTTTGCCGGCAGCGGCATTGGCGATTTACCATAGTGCTAAACCGTCTAAAAAAGCATTGGTCGGTTCAATTATGTTTGCAGCAGCATTGGCATCATTCTTTACTGGTGTTACTGAACCGTTGGAATTCTCCTTTATGTTTGTTGCACCGTTGCTCTATTTAATTCACGCACTATTGACCGGTATTTCCGTATTTATCGCAGCAACATTCCACTGGATTGCAGGTTTCGGATTTAGTGCCGGATTGGTGGACTTAGTGTTGTCTTCTCGCAATCCATTGGCAACAGAGTGGTATATGTTGATTGTGCAAGGTCTGGTGTTTGCGGTGATTTACTATCTATTGTTCCGCTTCGTGATTAAAGCATTTAATTTAAAAACACCGGGACGTGAAGAAGATAGTGCAGATAGCGCCGGTGTCACAACGAAAAGTGCCGCAAGCCAAGATAATGAACAGGCAAAAGTTGAACGCGCACAAGCATTTATCACCGCGCTTGGCGGTAAAGGTAATATCAAAGAAATCGATGCCTGTATTACCCGTTTACGTTTGATTTTAGTGGATCGCAATAAAATCAACGAAGCGCAGCTCAAAGCATTGGGCTCAAAAGGAAATATTAAATTGGGCGATAACGCCTTGCAGGTTATTTTAGGACCGGAAGCAGAGCTTGTTGCCGATCAAATGAAAAAACTCTAATCGTTAGCGTAAGATGATGAATAACAACGTTAAAGTCGAAAGGCTTTAACGTTGTTTGCATTTAGGCAAGAGAAAAATCAATTTCACCATTGTTACCGATAAAACGAACTTCAGGCTGTAACACCACACCAAAACGTTCGGCAACGTTATGACAAATATAACGGGCAAGTGCGACCACATCCGAACCGCTTGCCCGTTCTTTGTTAATGATGACTAATGCTTGTTTATCGTGCACCGCCGCACCACCTAACTGATAGCCTTTTAATCCACAACGATCAATCAACCAACCGGCAGCCAATTTGACTGAACCGTCCGCTTGAGGATAGTGAGGAATATCCGGATACTGTTTTTGCAACCATTGAAATTGCTCCGCAGAAACCAGAGGATTTTTGAAAAAACTGCCGGCACTGCCAATTTTTTTAGGATCAGGCAATTTCGCCTGTCTGATGGCACAAACTTGTTGAAAAACCGCTTTAGGTGTGAGCTGTTTTGGATCTAACCGTGCTAAGTTTCCGTAATGTAAAATTGGTTCCCACTGTTTTGCTAATTTAAAATACACGGCAATTACTGCATAATGATCACGATATTGATGCTTAAAAATACTCTCACGGTAACCAAATTGACATTCATTATTTTGCAATACAAATTGTTTACCAGTAGATAGGTCAACTACTTCAACAGCTTGGCAAACATCTTTTAACTCTACACCGTAAGCTCCGATATTTTGCACCGGTGCCGAACCAACACATCCCGGTATTAATGCTAAGTTTTCTAAACCACCGATATTCTGTTCAACACAGTAACTGACAAATTGATGCCAATTTTCACCACTGCCGACTTTAAAATAGTGGAAATCCGCATCGGTGTGATATTCAATGCCTTTAATGCGATTTAACAGCACCACGCCGGAAAAATCTTCGGTGAACAAGACATTGCTTCCTTCACCCAACAGTAAAACCGGTAATTGCTGATGTTGAGCCTGTTGCCATAAATGCGATAACTCATCAACTTGATCGACCTGATAAATCTGTTTCGCGGATGCTGGAATAGCAAAAGTGTGATATGGCTGTAAATTTGTTCCAAGATTAATCATTTAGCTAACCTAATAAAATAATTAACCAAACTAGCCCACAAGTTACCATTGCCACAAAAACTGCGGCAGAACCGAGATCTTTAGCACGACCAGAGAGTTCGTGATATTCCTTGCCAACACGGTCGACAATCGCTTCCAAACCACTGTTAAGAAGCTCAATAGCGAAAACCATTAATACGGAAGAGACCATCAATGCGATCTCAATTTTGTTTTTCCCAAGCCAAAATGCGAGAGGAATCAAAATAATAGCAGCGCCGACTTCGTGGCGGAATGCGGCTTCATATTTAAATGCGGCACGTAATCCCTGCATTGAATATTTTGCCGCTTTAAAAAAATGAGTTAATCCAGTGTATTTTTGCATAATGTTCCTTAATTAGTGATGCGTTTTGCTTCAATGACATCATCCAGTTTTGCCAAACGAGATAAAATTTTGCTTAACATCTGTACATTGCTGAGTTCGATTTGCATATCAATAGTAGCAATTTGGCGTTTGGTATCACTACGGCTACTCACGCCTAAAACACTTACTTTTTCATTGGCTAAAACGGTTGTAATGTCGCGCAATAATCCATTACGGTCGCTGGCAATAATCCGAATACCAACGTGAACACCATAAGAATAGCTATCTCCCCAAAGAGCTTCTACGATGCGTTCTGGATTGTTCGCCTGTAATTCCGCTAGCTGTTCACAATCAGAACGGTGAATAGAAATGCCTCGTCCTTGAGTGATGTAGCCAACAATATCATCGCCCGGAATCGGTTGACAACAGCGAGCGATATGATGCATTAAATTGCCGACACCTTCAACGACAACGTGTCCTTTTTTCTTCTCTTTCTGTTGCTGAATATTGTTAGCACTTTTATTAGAGATATGTTTTAGAATCTCCTCATCAATTTCTGCATTTGATGGTTTCAGCAATTTTCCTTGGAGGAAATTGATTAATTGGTTTAATCGAATATCACCGCCACCAATGCCGGCATAAAGATCATCCAGATTACGCAAGTTATATCGTGGCAAAGCGTACTGTTCGATCTGTTTCTGTGTTAAACCGATACGATTCATTTCGCTTTCTAACATTTCTCGACCAGCAGGGATATTTTTATCGCGATCTAGTTTTTTAAACCAAGCGTGGATTTTCGCTCTAGCTCGGGCAGTATGCACAAAGCCTAGGTTAGGATTGAGCCAATCGCGACTTGGGTTTGGATTTTTTTGTGTGATGACTTCAATTTGATCGCCCATTTGTAATTGATAAGTGAATGGTACGATTCTGCCGGCAACTTTGGCACCGATACAGCGATGTCCGATTTCGCTGTGAATAGTGTAAGCAAAATCCAATGGAGTTGAACCTGTTGGTAAATCAATGACTTCACCTTTCGGGGTAAAGACATAAACTCGATCATCAAACACCTGACTACGCATTTCAGCAAGCACTTCGCTAGAGTCAGCCAAATCATCTTGCCACGCCAATAATTTGCGTAACCAAGCAATTTTTTCTTCATAACCGCTGCGACCGGCAGTTGCACCCTCTTTATATTTCCAGTGCGCCGCCACACCGAGTTCGGCATCATCGTGCATTTTTTGAGTACGAATCTGTACCTCTATCGGTTTTCCGCCTTTACCTAATACAACAGTGTGGATAGATTGATAACCATTAGGTTTAGGGTTAGCGATATAGTCATCAAACTCTTTTGGTAAATGTTTAAAATGGGTATGGACAATACCTAACGCGGCATAACAATCCTGTAGTTTCTGTACGATAATGCGCACTGCTCTAACATCATAAAGATCACCAAAAGCGAGATTTTTTTTCTGCATTTTACGCCAAATACTATAAATATGTTTTGGACGACCATAAACCTCAACTTCAGAAAGGCTTTCTTTAAGGTAATGGGTTAATTCCTGCACGAAGTCTTGAATATACTGCTCACGATCTAAACGGCGTTCGTGTAGTTGATTAGCAATATGGCGATATTGCTCAGGGTGTAAATAACGGAAGCAGTAATCCTCCAATTCCCATTTTAGCTGTCCAATCCCCAAACGATTCGCCAATGGCGCATAAATATTGGCACACTCTTTCGCCGCTAACACTTTATCTTCTTCACTGATTCGGCTGTCAGCGGTGCGTAAAAAGGTAATGCGTTCAGCAAGTTTAATCACAACGCAGCGGAAATCTTCCACCATCGCCAACAGCATTCGCCGAATATTATCAATTTGTACGCTATCTGAACAACGATTGGTATTGAGTTGACGAATATTATCCATTTCAAAAACACCGTGAACTAATTTCTTAATGGTTATGCCGAAATGTTCTTGTAAATCATCGAGGGAAAGAATTTTGTTCTCAAGAAACGGGAAGAACAGTGCTGCGAGTAGGGAATTTTCATCCATATTTAGTTCTGAAAGGATAGAAACCATTTCAACACTGTTAGAGAGAATATCTTGAGCGTGATCGTTATCCGTAATTTTAGGATGAAGATATTGCCAAGCTTGAGTTAATAAGCTTCTAGTACGATCCGCTAAAGTAAGCGAATTTAACCAATCTTCAAAAACGAAATGACGTAAATTTGTTAAATGTGTTTCTCTTACTGCGACCATCTTCTTCTTCCTGTTTTTATTGAAAACATTATTCCGCTAATCATACCGCCCCAATGATGTAAATATCAAACTGATCGGACAAACTTTTCGCCTTCAAGCAGACACTTTTATTATCAAATGGAGTAGTTCTATTTGAGTCTATTTTGCGGGAAAAGTTTAAATTTATTTTGAAAACAGCGTGATAGATTCTAAATGTCCGGTTTGCGGAAACATATCAATCATTGCGCTTTTCTCTAAATGGTAACCGTTTTCCACCAATATTTTTGCATCACGTACCAAAGTTGCAGGATTGCAAGAAACATAAAGAATTTTCTCCGCTTGCAACTCAATAAGGTGGTTTAACACAAAAGCTGCACCGCTGCGAGGCGGATCAAGCAAGATTTTATTAAATTTTTCTTGTGCCCAATTTTGATTGGCAAAAGGTGCGCTTAGATCAGCTTGGTGAAATAACGCATTTGTAATCTTGTTCTGTTGTGCGTTGTAACGTGCTTTTTCCACCATCTGTGCTACGCCCTCAATACCGACAACACGTTTACTCTGTTGCGCCAATGGCAAAGTGAAATTTCCCATACCACAAAAGAGATCCAATATCTGATCATCTGCTTGCGGATCAAGCCAATGCAACGCAGTTTGCACCATTCTTTCATTAATTTGTTGATTAACCTGAATAAAATCACGAATATCAAAAAAGAGTTTTAATGCGCCGATATGGTAATAAGGTCGTGCTTCTGTCCACGCTGAAACCTGTTGTTCTTGCTCACTCACGAACAGCATTAGCTGATATTGTTGCCCAAATAATTGTAATTTTTTGGCATCATTAGCGTTTAATGCACCTAAATGACGTAAAAACAGTGCGACACCATTATCTGCTGCGACTAATTCAATATGCCCCAATTTTCTCGGTTGTTGCCATTGTTGCAGCAGTTGTGTAAGCGCTGGCAACAGTGCCGATAATGCCGGCACCAGCACTGGACATTGGCTGATTTCAACCAGCTGATTACTCTGTTTTTGCCGAAAGCCGAGCTTAATTTGCTTGGTAGTCGCGACATATTGCACACTTAATCTGGCACGGCGGCGATAATGCCACTGTTCACCGCTTATCATTGCTTCAGTTTTTACTTCAGGAGCAATTTTTTGTAACTGTCGCATTAATGCCTGTTCTTTGGCACGGCGTTGCATTTCAATCGGAATATGCTGCATTTGACAACCGCCGCACTGCTGATAATACGGGCAGCGAGGTTCAAGGCGTTGTGTCGATGTTGTCAGACGCTTGGTCGCCTTGCCGACACCATATTGGCGTTTTTCTTCTTGTATCGTGAACTGCACTTTTTCGCCCGGCAGCGCATCTGCAATAAACCAAGTTTTGCCCTCAATTTTGGCAATGCCCAACCCTTGATAATCCAAAGATTCAATTAACGCCGTTTTGTTTTTTGCAGATGTTTTTGTTGTAGCTTGATAAAACAGAACCATAATTTATTTGCTAGGATATAAAATATTTAAATGTTGTTGAAATAATTCCCGACTTTTCAAAGGCTTACCGCCTAAAAACGGTTTTAATGCAATGCGAGTAAAGCGTTTAGCCGCTTGTAAGGTCTCTTTTTCGTTAAAACTTAAATTAGCAAACGCCTGCAGATCTCGTCCGTAAAAAGTGAGATTATTTTTGATTAATGAAGCGATAAAGCCTTTTTCTTCCCGATATTGATAAGTCATTTCAGCGGCAACCGGCTCACCGCTGCCGGCACAATGTTCAAAATCTATACCATATCCGAGCGCTTTTAACAGCATAAATTCAAAACGTCTTAATGTTGCTTCCACTTGATTTCCATTTGTAGCCAGTCCGGTAAGACAACGTAAATATTCGTGAAACAGTTCCAAATAGGCTGTTTCTTGTTCTAATGTTCTCACTAGCAATTCATTAACATAAAAACCACTGTATAAAGCTACTGTTTGCATCGGTAAGGTAACGGAAATTGCTTCTACTTTAGTTAAAATTTTTAACTGTCCGCGACCGCTCCAACGTAACAGCAAGGGCGTAAAAGGTTGTAATAAACTCTTTACCGAAGAACGTTTGGTTCTTGCTCCTTTCGCTAAGAGCGTGATACAACCATAATGTTCAGTAAAGAGATCTACCAGCAAACTGGTTTCACTATATGCTCGGCGATGTAATACAAAGCCACGTTGCCAATTATCGATGATACACCTCATAGAGAAGAAAAAACGATATTTATTTTAACAGAAAACATTGTGTATTAAGTTGAGAAAGAACTTTTTTATAACAAATTTCCATATAAATGATGAATTTGTTATTAGACGTCTGGCAATCTATATGGATAAATATAACGCACATCAAACATTAATTAAGTTCTATGAGTGAGGAAAAAGACTATGTTAAGTGGATTAATCATTGGAATTTTGCTTGGTTTTATACTTCAACGAGGTCGGTTCTGTGTTACTGGCGCATTTCGAGATTTATATGTGAGTAAAAATAGTCGTATGTTTACTGCATTTTTAATTGCTATTGCGATTCAGTCTATCGGCTTATATACCTTGCAGGCATTTGGAATGTTCACTGTACCACAAGGTTCGTTAGCGTTAAATGCGGTCATTATCGGTGGTTTTCTGTTCGGTGTCGGGATTGTTTATGCCGGCGGATGTGCGACCGGAACGTGGTATCGTGCCGGTGAAGGCTTATTTGGCAGTTGGGTGGCATTATTGACTTATGCTTTATCAGCGGCAGCGACAAAATATGGTTTATTAAAAAGTGTTAACCAAGAACTAAAACAGAACCCATTTCCTGATCATACTATTGATCAAACTTTAGGCATTTCAGCGTGGTGGTTGGTATTGGTTTTAGTAACGGTAACAGCGTGGTTGACTTATAAACAGTTGCGTAAGCCAAAAATGAAAATTGCTACTTTACCGGCAAAACGTTCTGGTTTAGCACATTTATTATTTGAAAAACGTTGGCATCCTTTCTTTACAGCGGTTCTAGTTGGTGTAATTGCATTATTAGCGTGGCCACTTAGTACTGCTACCGGTCGTCATCACGGTTTAGGCATTACTTCACCGACTGCTGGGTTAGTTCAATTTCTCACCACTGGCGATAGTCAATATATCAATTGGGCGACTTTTTTAGTGCTTGGTATTTTAGTTGGCTCATTTATTGCAGCAAAAGGCGCTAATGAATTTAAATTCCGTATTCCAGATCAAACCACAATTATTCGCAGTGCTTTTGGAGGAGTGTTAATGGGATTTGGAGCCAGTTTAGCAGGAGGTTGCTCAATTGGAAACGGTTTAGTCGAAACGGCAATTTTTTCTTGGCAGGGCTGGATTTCATTAATTGCAATGATATTAGGTACTTGGTTTGCTGCTTATTTCACCATTATTCGTCCAAGAAAAAATAAGGTATTAAAACCACAATTAGCTTAATTACAACTTAATGACAAATAGAAAAAAGGAAATTTATTATGCGTGTTGAATTAGAAACTTCAGGTTTAGTTTGTCCATTCCCATTGGAAGAAGCGAAAGAGGCGATTGCCAAATTGAATAAAGATGATGAGTTAGTTATTACCTTTGACTGTACTCAAGCAACTGAATCGATCCCACAATGGGCTGCCGAATCGGGCTATCAAGTGACAGAGTTTGAACAGACTGGTGAAGCAAGCTGGCGAATTGTTATTCAAAAATAATGTTAAAAATTTAAATTTTATCCCATTAAGGAAGTATTTCTTAATGGGATACCTGTATGACAACCATCATTAAATAACTCCATAACAAAGAAACATTTCTCCTGAAAGATATATTTATTGATAGATATTACCTTATTTACTGATTGTTGTTATTTATCAATATAGTTAATAACTCTTATTTTATACATATGAATACATATCTTTTGTTTAAAAAATAGATAATATTATATTAATAATATGTAAAAAATATCATATTTTTATAAATAAAATAACTGGTTAAGATTTGAAAAAGTGTTTGTTTTAATGCAAACGTTTTCTATCATCGCCTACTACTACTACTACTACTACTACTACTACTACTACTACTACTACTACTACTACTACTACTATTTTGACAGCCTTGCTTTTATTAGATAGTATGCGCACTTTTGTGAATAGTTTAATCTATTTTCATTGTAGATAACTATAATGAATAGGGATCATCTTCAATTTTTATAGATTAGATGGCACAAGAAAAACGTTAAATAAATTTATCATCAGCCAAAAAAGGAGGGCTCTAATGAGTCTAATTTTAATCAAAGCAAAATCAGGACAGCGAATTGATTTAAGCAAAGTTGCCAAAAAAGCAAATATGTTGAATTAGCTGTTGTCGGAGAAGAGTATCACGTTATAGACAGTGAAACGGGGAAAACTCCAGAAGATTTACAAGTTTCCCGTTCAGGCAGTGATCTCATCATAAAAAGCAAAAAAGACAAGATTGAAGTTATCATAGATGAATTTTGGGGCGAATGCAGCGCAGAACAGCAATGCTTTGCGGTGTTTGACAGTGCGGCACAAGGCACAGAGCAAGGCAAAGTAATCGTTACCCAAGTTGAAGCGGAAATGAGTGGTTTTAGTAGCAATGATATTGCCAGTGGAACGTTAACTACCAGCTTAGAAAATGGACAAAGTTTTAGCCCTTGGACATATGTAGCCGGTGCAGCAGCATTGCTCGGTGGTATTGCATTAGCCGCAGGCGGTGGAAGCAGTGGTGGCAAGGGATCATCCCATACGGGGGGGGGGTAGAAAGCACTAAGATTACCGCCGCCAAAGACGCAGTTAAAGCCGCCGAAGAAGCCTACCAACAAGCCAAAAATCTTCTAGATAAAGCAAAAGAAGATAACCAAATCACAGCCGAAGAAGAGTCAGCCCTTAAAAAAGCAAATCAAGCAATAGAAGACGCAAAAACAAAGGCAGAAGAAGCATTAAAAAACCTACCTAAAGAAAAACAAGAAGAGCTAAAAGAAAAATTAGATGCAGTTAATCCCATTGAAATTCCCGAGAATGGTGGAAATTCGTCAACAGGTTCAGAACCAACAACTCCAAAAGGCCCTACAGGCAATCAAGACAGCACAGGAACAGACAAACCGGATGTTGGAGGACAGGATAAAGATCCAGACACCACAAAACCGGCAGCACCAACCGATTTACACCAAGACAACAGCGGCATGAACACCGTGATTAGCGG
>NZ_JTJP01000048.1:0-1391 GCF_001678575.1 Gallibacterium genomosp. 1 | reverse complement strand
GACTAGAAACTAGATTCAAGATAAATTCTTAAAGCACAAAACTTTCCAAAAAAGTTTTAGTAATTCATTTGGGCTTAAAAAACCAAAAGCAGAAAATTTTTTGTTGTCAATGACAAGCCCTTTAGGGTTGCTGCTTTGCAGCAATCATTGACAATCAAAAAAAATTTTCTGCTAAAAGTAATCAAGCCCAAATGAATTACCCTCTAAACAAGCTTTAGAGGGGCTAAAAGGGGGTCAAGGGGGAATCCCCCTTGCTTGTATCTAAAAAGCCCCTGAAAGGGGCTTAAATTGAGAATCTGAAAAATATATCAAATATGATATAAAAAATACAAATTTGATATAAATTATATCAAAAATATGGATGGAAAGTTATCAAATTTGATATAGGGGTATATCATATTTGATATAGGATTATATCATATATGATATAATTTAACATTTCATTAACACAGGTTGAAGCCTTGTGCCACAAGGCTTCATTGCGATTTTGCCAAAATGCTCCCTCTTATTCTTTATATCTTATATATATATAACTAGATCTAGATAAGATAGATAAGTAACATGCAAAATTTGCAAAAAAAATACAAATTTGATATAAATTATATCAATAATGATATAATTTATTCAGGATAAGTACATGAAACATGACAACTCTACACAAATATCAACAGATCAATTTGATATTTTTGATATAAACATTGCAAAAAATTTAACTGAGGAAGAGATCCAAAAAATTGACCAAGGAATAGACAGAAAGAAAAATAACAAGACTAACCAAGAACAAATTAATGTATTTGTTACAAAAGATAAAAGAAAAATCAAACCATTAAATGAATTTGTTATATTATTTATTTCATCTTTCAGGCAAATTATTGAAAAATATAATTTGACTGGAAGAGAAATTAAAATTTTATTGTGTTTAATTGAAAAGATGAAAGTTGGGAATCAATTAGTTATATCTCAGGTTGGAATAGCAAGAGAATTGAATGAAAAGCAACCAAATATATCAAGAGCATTCAAAAAATTTTTTGAATGCGGTCTATTAATCAAAGATGAATTTGGAAATATGTTCATAAATTCTCAGGTAATTACAAAACAAAATTTAGAACAGACTCAAAAAAGTGATGTGAATACATTATCTACCAAAAAATTAAAAGAATTAGGTATAAATACAAATTACTAAATTCATTACTATGATAGTTAAAAAATTCAGCCAAACTTTTTTCAAATTTGGCTGAATTTTTTTTATAAACAAACAACAAAAAAATCTATTTTTTGACTTACAAGAATTTCAAATTTTAAAAAATGACTTAGTCATTTTTTTGGGTCTGGGGTATCCCCAGTGCACACAAACTAAGCCAATTTTGGCTGGTTTGTATTTGTGCACTATT